>NZ_JBAPKY010000007.1:0-113622 GCF_037083785.1 Roseovarius sp. D22-M7 | reverse complement strand
TTTGGTGGCCGCTCGCCTGTGGGCTTTGCCACCTCCGGGGTGGGTCATTTTTGGATGATCACACCGGGTCAGTTTTGAATGCACATTGACAGGCATAGGCCTATCGTTCCTTCCGGACGTTCCGGCAGGCTTGATCACCCGCCACGATACGCCGGCCTCTCAAAAACCGTCACCCAGGTTCACGCATAGCTCTGGCGACGTCCATCATCTGCGCGGCCAGCATCTTCTTCAGCTTCGCGTTCTCGGCCTCGAGCCCCTTAACACGGTTGAACCCCGGCCTTGTTGACCAGTGCTTGGAGATCGATCATCCTGAAAAACTAAACCATACTTCCCTGACCATTTGACCGTCGAAATTCGCAAGACAAGCCGAAAGCAAGATCATTCGCATGTCGGACGCATCCAGCAAGGGATATCTGCTCGATACGCATCGTCTGTGCGATCCCGCACGGACGATGGAGCGTGTCAGCCCGTATCTTTCACGGATGGGGATCACCCGAATTGCCAATCTGACCGGGCTGGATCGTATCGGTCTGCCAACTGTCATGGTGACACGACCGAACGCGCGTTCCGTCGCCGTGGCCCTGGGCAAAGGCCTGTCTCTGGAGGCGGCACGGGTTTCGGGCGTCATGGAGGCAATCGAGACATGGCATGCCGAGCGAATTACATTGCCTGTACGGCGGGAATGCTACGCGGAATTTCACTCCGAAGCGGCCGTCGCGGATGTGTCGCGCCTGCCGGAGGTGTCGGGGTCCCGCTTCGACCCCTATCGCCGGATTCTCTGGGTCGAGGGCAAGGATCTCGTGTCGGGCGCAGCGTGCTGGGCCCCTCTCGAAATGGTTGATACCGACTATACCGAGCCACCCCATGGCGGGCATGGAGCGTTTCCGCGAACCACGAACGGGCTTGCCTCGGGCAACGACACGGCCGAAGCCACCTGTCACGCAATCTGTGAATTGATCGAACGGGACGCGACGACGCTCTGGCACCACGGCCGGATGAACGCACGGATCGACCCGGCAAGTATCGACGACCAAAGGTGCCGCGAGGTGCTTGATCGGATGGTCGGCGCGGGTATCGATGTCGGAATTTGGGAGACGACCACGGATGTCGGGGTCGCCTGTTTTCATTGCGTGATCTGCGAAGCGGGCGGGGCGCCCGGCCATATCGGAATCGGTGACGGATGCCATACGGACCGCGCGATCGCCCTGTTGCGTGCCCTGAGCGAAGCGGCGCAGACCCGGCTGACCTATATTTCCGGTGCGCGTGACGATCTCGATCCATCGGAATTCACGGCGGATGCGGTGGCCACCAAGGGGCGATATGTGCGCGACCTGATCCACGGCTCGGACGCTTCGGGGCAATTCCCGGCCTGCCCGACGCGATGGAACGCGACCTTCGAAGACGACCTGGCCTGGTTGCTCGACCGCCTCTCCTCCGCGGGGCTGACGCAGGTGCTGAGCGTCGATCTGTCGCGCGCCGAGTTCGGGATTCCGGTGATCCGGGCGATCATCCCGGGGCTGGAGGCGCCGCATGACGACCCGGATTTCGTGGCCGGCCCCCGGGCCCGCGGCATGGAGGCGAAGACCTGATGAAACCCGTGGTTTTCGCCGGTCCGACGATAGGTGCCGCGGATGTCCGACAGGCCCTCGATGCCGAGGTGCTGCCGCCTGTTGCGCAAGGGGATGTCTATCGCGTCGCACGGCAGGGCCCGCCCGCCATCGGCATCATCGACGGGTATTTCGACGGTGTCCCGTCGGTCTGGCACAAGGAGATCCTCTGGGCGATCGAACAGGGCATCCCGGTCTTCGGCAGTGCCAGCATGGGCGCCTTGCGGGCTGCGGAACTTGGTGCCTTCGGCATGATCGGGTGCGGCAGGATCTTCGAGGCCTATCGCGACGGTGCGATTGCAGATGATGACGAGGTGGCGGTGCTTCACGGCCCTGCCGAGGTCGGCTTTGTCGCGTTGAGCGACCCGATGGTGTCCGTGCGCGCGACCGTCGAGCGCGCCAGGAAGGCAGGGATTCTGACGGATGACGCGGCCCGGCGCGTGAATTCGGTCGCAAAGTCCTTGCATTACCGCGACCGCACCTGGGACGAGATCATCGCCCGCATCCGGGACGAACCGGAGATGTCGGACTTTCTCGCGTGGCTTCCCGCCGGAAAGGTCGACGCCAAACGCGACGATGCCCGGACGATGCTGCTGCACATGGCGTCGTTCCTGAGCAGCGGCGCCGACAAGCCGCCAGGCCAAAGGGTCGAGCGCACGCTTGTCTGGCAAAGCCTGGTTCGGCGCATTGACGCGGAAAACGCTGTCGAGACATTCAGCCAAAACGGCGTGCTGGACGAGCTGCGTCTCGACCCGGACAGATATCAATCCGTGCGAGACCGGGCTGTGCTGCGCAGCCTTGCCCTCGAGGACGCGGAACGACGCGGCGTGCAGACGGGGCCCGACACGCTGCGCGCGATGATGGATCGCCACTGTCGCCGGCAGGGTTTGTCACGGCGCAAGGCCGTCCTGCGGTGGCTGGACGAAAATGATCTCGACACGCAAAGCTACGAGGCCTTTCTTCATGACGCGGCCCTTGTCGAGGAAACCGTCGCAACGCGGTCGGCGCGACTGGCGCCGCATTTTCTGGCGGAGTTGCGCTGGTCCGGGACGTATTCCGAACTGAAGGACCGCGCGAATGACAAGGCGCGGGTCATCGACGGGAAAGGCTGCGCGACCGCATCCCCGGAATCCCCGGACAGGCTGCGCATGCTGATCTGGTTCTTCGAAAGCCGCCTCGGTCTTCCGGTTCCGGATGATCTCGAGGCGTACGCGGTGCTGATCGGCCTCGCCACCCGGGACGAACTCTTCGACCTTGTCGCGCGCGAATTCATGTATGCTTCCGGGATTGATGAACCACTGGCAGCCCGAAACCCGGACTAGCGCATGGCGGTGGCAACCGCGCCGGCACCAATGGAGGGGCAGATGCATTATCCAGATTACGGGGCGGAAGACGAGGCGCCGGGCACGCGCTTCCTTCTGTTTCCGCAGTCCCCGTTCCTTGACGCGTCCGCGGAGCTGGAACTGGTGGAAATCTCGGCCCCGCCGGGCACGATCGGCCCGGGCCCGTCCGGGCCGCGCATGTACACCGTCGATCCGGTCGGCAAGACCACGCCTTACGGTGCCATCGTTCCGGGGCCGAACGGGCCGGGCATGTACCTGCCGCCATGGAACGGGTTCATCAACCCGCCGCCCGTTCCGGATGAACACGGCAATTTCATCCACATCGCGCCGTCCGACCCGGAATTCGAGGCCGCGCATCTTTTCGGCTCGGCGCATTTCACGATGGATGTCTGG
This sequence comes from Roseovarius sp. D22-M7, assembly GCF_037083785.1. Taxonomy (NCBI): domain Bacteria; kingdom Pseudomonadati; phylum Pseudomonadota; class Alphaproteobacteria; order Rhodobacterales; family Roseobacteraceae; genus Roseovarius; species Roseovarius sp. D22-M7. The sequence continues at coordinate 110,279 of NZ_JBAPKY010000007.1, read as the reverse complement.
GAAGGCTATTTCGGGCGGCCAATCCCCTGGCATTTCGACGCCACCTTCGACAGGTTGGAGCTGTCCCTGCTGCCAAGCCTCGACAACGCGCATATCGGCTGGGGGTTTCTCGAAACCGGCGGCACCCACGAGCATGGCGACGAATACCGCCCCTACAGCCTGAATTTCGATGTCGTAGCGCACGAGATCGGGCACGCCATCATCTACAGCATCATCGGCCTGCCGTCGGACGAAAACGCATCGGGCGAATATTACGGCTTTCACGAATCCGCCGCCGACATGGTGGCGCTTCTTGCATCGCTTCATTTCGGATCCGTGGTCGAGGCGTTGCTCGAAAACACAAGCGGGAACCTCTACACGTTCAACCGGCTGAACCGGTTTGCCGAACTGGCGGGCAACGCGCAGATCCGGATGGCGGCCAATGACAAACTGCTTTCCCAATTCGCGCGCGGCTGGACCAGCGAACACGATCTATCCGAGCCGCTGACCGGCGCGATGTTCGACATCCTGATCGACGTCTTTCACGAGCGCCTTCTGGCGCGCGGATTGATCACGCCCGAGATCGAGGATCTCTCCGACCAACTCGAGGGCACGCCGGACTACAGCGACGTCATGCAAGCCCTTTTCGACGAACGCTATGCGCGCAACCCCGACGGGTTCCGGATCGCCCTGCTGGAGGCGCGCGATCTGATGGGCTCTTACCTCGCGGAGGCATGGGAGATGCTGGAACCGGATGACCTGAGTTATTCGCATGTCGAAGAGGCGCTGCTGGCGGTCGACCGCGAGATTTCCGGGGGCGCCTTCCAGCGGATCATCGCGGGGAATTTCCGCATGCGCGATATCGGGCTTGCCCAAGTGGGGCCGCGCCTTGCCGACCCCGACGGCGACAGCCATGCGGCGTCGGTGCGCACGCGGGCTCCAAACCTTTAGGGCTGCAAATATCTTTGTCGAAACGCGACGTTTGTGGCATCGTGACGAAAGTTAATTTCAAAGCGAGGTCATCATGACAGAGTCATTGCTGAGTTTTTCGGAAGTGTTGCTGTTTGGAAGGGTCCTCGACGATCTGACCTACGTGCCGAAGCAGAGATCGTCAAAAGGAAACAACAAGCTCTTGCAGGCACAGTTCGAGGAGGAGGACGAGAAGGCGCGTAGGGAAAAACCACAACTCGCCAAGATCTACGGCTTCGCCTATGAAGGCACCTATTACGACCTGCCCGGGCCGGTCATCTTTCTTGTCCACGGCGACGGGCAAAGCGCCACCGATGACAATCACCCGGGGAACCTGGCATCGCGGGCGCCGAACGATCCGGACAAGAGCGGGGTCGGTGCAGCAGATTTCCAGATCGCGAACGACATCAGGTTCTGGAACTACGATAAGGCCGACCAGACCATGCGCATGGACGTGATGACCGGCATGCTCGAGCAGGTTCTGCTCGATATCTATTTCGGCTTTGACAGCCCGGCCATCAGCGGCGCCAAGGTCAGCGGTGCGAAGGTAAGCGGCGCCAAGGTCAGCGGTGCGAAGGTAAGCGGCGCGAAGGTCAGCGGCGCCAAGGCGCGCGGCTCGGGTGACTGAACAGGCCCTGACATTCCGGGGGCGCGGGACTTCCCAAGCCCGCGCGTAACGTCCGCGCGAGATGCGCCGCTGCGATCAGAACCCGGCCTTTTTCAGCCCGTCGAGGAAATGGCGCGTATCCTCTTCAAGGCGGTCGGGGATAACCTTTTTCCACCGGTCGATCGAGAAGTCCGGATGCACTGCGCGATGCTTCTCGGCAATGCTGCGCGCCAGATCGATCTGACCGAGCTGCGCATAGCTTGCCGCCATCATCCGCTGCCCTTCGGTCGGGTTGTTCATCTGGCCCACCACGTCGATCACGGCGTCGTATTGCTTGAGGTTGTAGTAGGCACCGCCAAGATGCCACAGGTATTGATCCGGAAAGAACGGATTGAGCCGCATGGCGCGCTGGAGATGGCTGATCGCTTCTTCGTTATATCCTGAATGCGCCAAGGCATCCGCATAATCAGACAGCAGGTCGGCATCGTTCGGGTTGAGGGTCAGCGCGCGCTTGTACGATCCGATGGCCGCGTCATGCTCTTTCCGGTAAAGATGCACGAAACCCAGCTCGCCGAAAGCGCGCGCATCGGTCGGATCGAGGTCGGCGGCCCTTCGGGCGTAGGCCAGCGCCGTATCGAGCGCCGTGTCGCCGTCCTCGTTCCATGAATAGCGCCAGTCGATGTTGAGGGTTCGCGACAGTGCGGCAGAGGCGCGTGCATAGTTTCCGTCAAGCGAAAGCGCCTGCTCATAGAGCATGCGGGCGTATTGATTGTCCTGGCGCGTGTACTTGAAAATCAGCTGCTGTGCGCGCAGCACGAAGCCGTAGGCCGCAAGGTCCGACGGGATGGAGGCGCTGAACCGACGGCGTTCCTCGGCTTCGACCAGTACCGCGGAGGCCGCGACGATGGACTCGGTTATCTCGTCCTGGACGTCGAAGATGTCCTCGTGATCGCGATCAAAGGTCTCGCCCCAGATCGTTCGTGACGAATCCGTATCGATCAGTTCGACCTTGATCCGCAGCTTTGTCTTGGCGCGCTGAACGCTGCCGCGCACCACGTAGCGCACACCAAGTTTCGTCGCCGCTTCGGTCGGCGGAAGGTTCTGCGACTTGAAGACGAAGCTGGTATTGCGGGCGATGACGAAGAGGTTCTTGAATCGCGACAGCGCGAGGATGATGTCTTCCGTCAGCCCGTCCGCGAACCAGCTACCCGTCTCGTCGGTGTCCCGGGCGGCGAAGGGCAGAACCGCGATGGATGGCATGTCGGGCCGCCGGTATTCCATCGAGGGCGAGGTCGGGCGCATCGTGGCCGCCATCGTGGCACCCTCGACCTCGTTGCGGATGCAGAAGATCGGGATCGGATCCGCGATGTTTTTCAGCGTCTGCGGCCCCAGGAACTCGTAGCCGAGGCGCAGTTTGTTGCGAACCTGCTCGTAGACGCTGGAACTGACGAAAACCCGGCCCGGCTCGGCTATTTCCTGCAGGCGCGCGGCGATGTTGACGATGTCACCGTGGATGCCGCGGTCGTCCAGCAGGAATTCCCCGAGATGTATCCCGACGCGAAAACTGATCCGTTGATCCATGGGCAGTGACAGGTTTCTGCTGTCGGTGATGCGGTGCAATTCAACCCCGAATCGGACCGCATCGGTCGCCGTGTCGAATCGGGCGAGGATTCCGTCTCCCTTCACATCCACGAAATGGCCGTCATGGTCGATGCACGCCGCCTCGAGCTGTTCAAGCAACGAGCGCAGCGCCTTGTACGTGTCGATCTCGTTGCGGCCCATAAGCCGTGAGTATCCGACCACGTCGGCAAACAGGACGGCCCCTAGCCTTTGCTTGAAAGAGGGTTCATTCCCGTTCACGGTCTCGGCTTTCATTCAGCGAAGTCTGGTCTTTCTTGGCGGCCACGTCCAGCTTGACGTTGTCGCATCGCCAAAAGCAATCACTGTTTCGGAACCAAGCTCGTCTGCCAGGGCGTCCCGACGGGTCATCCATTCATCCGCAAGGATCCCGACGACGACCATGTCGTGATACGTGCCGTCAGCGAACCACGCCTGGCGCATCGTGCCCTCGATCACGAACCCGGCCTGCGCGGTCACATCCCGGCTGCCGGCATTGTCGGCGCGATAGTAGGACGTGACGCGATTCAGGCCAAGCTGACGGATTGCGAAATCCAGCATCAGCGTTGTCGCGCGGATGCCGATGCCTGTTCTGCGAACCGATTGATCCACGTAAAGCGCGACGACGGCATCGCGGTTGATGTAGGAAATGCGCTCGAGCCCGACGATGCCGATAACCTCCGAGGCCTCGGACGTGATGGAGAACCAGCACTTTTCGCCGGCATCAGCCGCATTTCCGGAGATGTTCCAGAGCCGCTCACACGTGGGAAGATCATACGGGACGCGCGCGCTTCTATCGAAGACCGCGAGATCCCCTGCGTCCTGAAACCATCGTGCAACGAAAACCAGATCGGCCTTTTCCAGCGGCCTGAGCGAATATGATTTGGCGGTATTGTCAGCCATGCGACCAAAACCTTTCCGTGAAAATCAGATGTGAAAACGTAGCACAAGACAGTATGCAACTTAAAAAGGGCATCGCCAACGGCTGAAATGATTATCAAGCAAGCGGAGAGGCCGGCATCTCCGGAAGTCGGTCGGCCGCCTTTGCGACGAGATCGACAAGCGTGTCCGGGCCGTCCTCACCCGCCCGAACGACGGCGACCACCACCAGATCAGCCACGGTCAAACCAATCGCCGGGACATGATCGATCACACGAAACACTCCGGCACGAATTCACGGTCTCGCAGCGCCTTGCGCAACCTTTCCAGCCCGCGTTCGCGCAACTGGCGCACACGTTCTCTTGAAATGCCGTACCGTTCGCCCAACTCCGCCAATGTCGCGGGCGGATCATGGAGTTGCGTCGCAAGGACGATCTCGCGTTCGCGGTCCGGCAGATCGGCCAGCGTTTCTACCAGAACACCGCGCAGCACATCCACATCGATGGGACTGACGCGGTCGGGCGCATCGCTGCTCGCAGGGTCGGGTAGCAGCGACACGCTTTCATCGCCATCCGGCCCGGACGGGCGGATGTTCAGGGAATAATCACTGACCGCAAGCTGCGCGCGCAGGTCCAGAAGCCGCGCGGCGCTGACATCGAGCTCCTCGGCGATGCGCCGCTCGGCCTCGACGGCATCGATCCCGGGGTCGCCCGACATTTCGGCATCCAGACGCGACAGGTGCGCGGCTGCCTTGCGGATCTGCGGCGAGTTGGGGCGGCGCACGATGGACATGTTGGCGCGCCTGTAGGCCTGGATCTCGGCGCGGATCCACCACACGGCATAGGTCGCGAAGCGGTTGCCGAGCGCCGGATCGAACCGGTTCGCCGCTTTCATCAGCCCGATATTGGCCTGCTGCACGAGATCGGGATCGGCCTCGCCCGATCCACCGGAGAAGCGCGCGGCACTTGCCACGGCCAGGGGCGCGAAGGCGCGGATGATCTGATCGAGCGCGCCTTGATCGCCCCGATCCTGCCATGCCCGCAAGAGATCGCATTCGGCCTGCGCGGACAGCAGTCCCGCCCTGCCCCTGCGCTGCGCCCCGGTCGTCCAGTTCATCACGGGTTTGTTCATGGCATCGCCCCATCTAATTTCGTTTCGAAACTAAATCGAATGTCGGCCGCTTGTCAAAGTGATTTCGATTCCATATCTCTCGCCCATGATTGATGGATTGGGACCAGCTCGCCGGATCGCCGAATTGCTGGTGCATCTCGGACGGGCCGCACGCAACGAAGACACCCGGTCTCGGCTGACCGCGGCGCAATGGACCTGCCTGCGCTTCTTCGCCAGCGCCAATGGCAGCACGCGCACGCCCTCGGGGTTTGCGCAGTTCCAGGCGACGACGCGGGGCACCGCCTCGCAGACCATCAAGACGCTGGAACGCCGCGGCTTGATCGCACGGCACAAGTCGGCGACCGACGGGCGCAGCGTGCGTTTCGATCTGACGCCGGATGGTCAGGCCATGCTGGCCGAGGACCCGCTGCGCGACCTTGTCGCCAGTATCGGTGACCTGGCACCCGATCAGCGCGCCAATCTGCTCGAGGCCCTGTCGCACCTGACCGTTTCGCTGGCGGGCGCCCGGCAGACACGGGCCTTCGGGACCTGCAGCGACTGCACGCATTTCACACCGACGAACGGCAGCGGCTATTGCGCCTGCATGGCCGTCGCCCTTGCCGCGGACGAGATAGACAGGCTTTGCGCAAGCTATGACGGCCCCGTGCGCGAACCCCACATGAAAGAAGGACACACCGAATGACAGAACGTGATCCGGGCGGCAGCCAAGGCACGCCCCGCATGATCGCAATCAGCAGCGGCAAGGGCGGGGTGGGCAAATCCACCGTCACCGCCAATATCGCCGTCGCCATGGCCGAGGCCGGGTTGGCGGTCGGCGTCGTCGATGCCGATGTCTACGGCCCCTCGATCCCCGGCATGCTGGGGATCGGGACCGGCGAAAAACCCGGCATGTCCCCCGACGGCAAGGTCATTCCCGCGCAGGCGCATGGCGTCAGGGTGATCTCGATGGCGATGCTCAGCGCGGATGATGCGCCGGCGATCCTGCGCGGGCCGATGGTCACGAAATACCTTCAGATGTTCGTCAGCCAAGTGGATTGGGGCGGGCTCGACGTCCTGTTGCTCGATCTGCCGCCCGGCACCGGCGACATCCAGCTGACGCTTGCCCAAAGCTTTCCGTTGTCGGGCGCGGTGATCGTCAGCACCCCGCAGGATGTCAGCCTGAAGATAGCGCGGCGCGGCCTGCGCATGATGGAGCAGGTCAACGTCCCCGTGCTTGGTGTCATCGAGAACATGAGCGGGTTCACCTGCCCTTCCTGCGGGACGGTGACGGATATCTTCCATCAGGGCGGGGGCGAGGCGATCGCCCGCGATCTCGGCGTGGCCTTCCTGGGCCGCGTGCCGCTCGATCCCGCGGTCGTCGATAGTGGCGATGACGGGACACCGCTGGTCAAGGTCGCGCCCGACAGCCCGGCCGCCACCGCCTATCGCCGGATCGCCACGGCCCTGTCGAGTGGGGCAGAGGCCGCAGTCGGAATCGCCACGCCGTTCGCCTGGACCGTCGACACCGGCGAGGGCAAACCCGCAGGCGCGCCGGCGGCCGGGGATGGCCCGCCCGAACGCCTCGTATCGATCGACCACGATGGCACGGCGTTGATCCTCGGCTGGGCGGACGGCCTGGTCAGCCGCCTTGCGCCCCGCGACCTGCGGCTCGACTGCCGCTGCGCGAAGTGTCGCGACGAGGTCAGCGGAAAACCCCTTCTTGACCCCGAAAGCGTGCCTCTCGACATACGCCCGACACGGATCTGGAGCGTGGGGAACTACGCGCTCGGCATCGCGTTCAGCGACGGCCACGACACCGGGATCTACACCTTCAAGGCCTTGCGCGGCATGCAGGACGTGGAGGTCGAGGATGTCTGAAGCATCCCCCAAACGCCGCATCCGCGCGCAGGCCTCGGCCCGTGACACCGCCGTGATGGGCTTCGTGCTCGACGACGCCCTCGTCCCCGGCCGGTCCGCGCGCTTTGATGCGCCCGGCGAGGCCGCGTTGCCGCGCGCGCTGTTCGATCTGACCGGTGTCACCCGGGTCGAGGTATCCGGCGCCACGATCTGGGTGCGGAAGGACGCCACCGCGGACTGGGCGGCGCTGAAGCCAGCGATCGCCGCGGCGATCCGGCAGGTGCTGGACACCACCGACGCCCCGCTCGGGCCCCAAGAGGCCGAGGACAATCCCGACACCGCGCTGCTGCAACAGGTCGAGGCGCTTCTGAACACGCAGGTCAACCCGGCGGTCGCCGCGCATGGCGGGCATATCGCGGTGGAAAAGGTCGAAGCTGGCACGGTGCATCTGCGCATGTCCGGCGGCTGTCAGGGCTGTGCAGCCTCTGCCGCCACGCTGCGCGACGGGGTGGAACGGATGCTGCGCGCCGCCCTGCCGCAGATCCGCGACATCGAGGACGTGACCGATCACGGCGCTGGCGACGCGCCCTATTACACCCGCGAGGACGGGCCGTCACCGATGCTCAACCGACCCGTGCCCCCCGGTGTCATAGATTGGCAGGATGGGCAGCTGATGGTCGATCCCGACTACCTGGCGCCGCGCCTTGGCCTGACACCCGAGACGCTGCACGAGGGGCTGCAAAGCGGTGATGTCGTCGGCGTCACCGAAACCGGCCAGGGCGAGGATGAAGGCAAGACCCGGATCGTGCTGCGCAGCGCGACCCGCGCCTGGGCGGCCGAAGTGCGGGCCGATGGCAGTGCGCGCGAGATCCCGCCGCCCCGGTCCAGCGAGGTCGCGGCAGACAAGGAACAGGACCTCGCCACACGCGTGCGCACCCATCTCGAGGCGCTCGACCCGGAGAAGACGCCGATCACCTACGGTGCGCTCGCGCGGGCGCTCGGGCTGTGGCTGCCCGGATCCGTGCGGCGCGTCACCCGCGCGCTGGAGATCACCATGCGCGAGGACGCCGCCGCCGATCGCCCGTTCATCGCGGCCCGCGCGGTCAGCCGCGGCGGCGACGGGCTGCCGGGCCCGGGCTTCTTCGATCTGGCACAGCACCTGTCGCGCGGGCCGGACCCGGACGAAAGCAAGCGTGATTTCCACGCGCGCGAGCTTTCGCGCCTGACCCGTATGCCCGCCTGACCCGCCGCCGGCCGATGTACCAACCCCCTTGAACTTGTCCCCGGAATTCCGCATCGTATTCACGAATGCGAATTTCAAGGGGAGGACGGGGACATGTCACTGAACAGACGCCACGTGATGGCGGCCATAGGGGCGGGTGCCGTGGTCGGCTGGGCCGGCACCGGGTGGAGTGCCACGGAAATGACGCTTGGCACGGCGCGGCTGACCACGCTCAGCGACGGGCACCTGACGCTGCCGCGCGATTTCCTGCTGGGCGATCTCGACCCCGAAAAGGCCGATCCGATCCTCGCCAAGCACGGCATCACCGGTGACATGATCCGGCCGCCCTGCAACCTGACGCTTTACCGCGACGGCACGCATACCGTGCTTTTCGACGCGGGCGCCGGATCCACCTTCATGCCGAGCGCCGGCGATCTTCGCGGCGCGCTCGACACGGCGGGCGTCGCGGCGGGCGACATCACCCACGTGCTGTTCACCCATGCGCATCCCGATCACCTGTGGGGGGTGCTCGACGATTTCGACGAGCTGCGCTTCGCGAACGCCACTCACATGATCGGACAGGCCGAGTGGGACTACTGGACCGACCCCGACACGGTGGACACGATCGGCGAAGAGCGCGCGAGCTTCGCCGTCGGCGCGGCGCGCCGGCTGGCCGCGATCGAGGATATCGTGGAACATATCGGCGACGGGCAAGAGGTGCTGCCCGGCATCATGGCGCATGCATCCTTCGGGCACACGCCCGGGCACATGAGCTTCGAGATCCGGCAAGGGTCGGAGGCGGTGATGGTAGTGGGCGACGCGATCGGCAATGGCCATCTTGCCCTGGTGCGTCCGGACTGGCCGAGCGGCGCGGATCAGGATCCCGAGACCGGGATCGCCACGCGGCTGCGACTGCTAGACCACCTCGCCACCGAGGGGATGCCGTTGGTGGGATTTCACCTGCCAGATGGCGGCCTCGGGCGCATCGAGCGCGCCGACGGCGCCTACCGCTTCGTGACGGAGGTCTGAGATCATGCGCGCTATTCTGACAGCGGCCACCATCCTTGCCGCCGGCACCGCCGCCGCGAACGAGGACATCGCCGACCAGTATCCCGAGTCGCTGCTCTACGCGCACCCGGTGGAGTTCATTCCCGGCGTCTGGTCCGCGATCGGCGCCACGGCCCCCCCGACCTATGAAAACGCCGGTCACAACAACAATCTCAGCTTCATCGTCACCGGTGAGGGCGTGGTCGTGATCAATGGCGGCGCGTCCTACGGGCTCGCCCGTGCCCTGCACGACGAGATCCGCACGATCACCGATCAGCCCGTGACCCATGTCTTCAACGAGAACGGCCAGGGCCACGCCATGCTCGGCAATTCCTACTGGGTCGAGCAAGACGTGCCGATCATCGCCCATGAAGACGTTCTGGCAGAGATCGAACACGATGGTGGCATGTCGCTCGAGGCCGCCCGGCGCGTCACCCGCGAGCGGGCCGATGGCACCGAGGTGGTTCCGCCGACCGAGACCTTCAGCGACGACTACGTGCTCGAGATGGGCAATTACCGGATCGAGGCCCGGTATCTCGGCCCGGCGCACAGCCCCGGCGACATCGTCATCTGGCTGCCAGAGCAAAGCCTCGTGGTCTCGGGCGACATGGCCTTCCACGAGCGGATGCTGCCGATCTTCCCCGAGACCATCACCCGCGACTGGCTCGAGACATGGGATACCGAGTTCGAGGCCCTCGGCGCGACCTACGTGATCCCCGGCCACGGCCACCCGACCAACATGGATCAGGTCCGGCGCTACACGAAGGGGTATCTGGAATACCTGCGGGGCAAGATCCGCACGCATATCGACGATGGCGGCGACCTGGCCGATGCCTATTACGTGGACCAGTCGCCCTACGCCCATCTCGATACGTTCGAGGAACTTGCGACGAAGAACGCCGGTCGGGTCTTCGAGCAGATGGAATGGGAGTGACACACACCACACAACCCGTGGGCCCGCCCCCGGATCCTGTCGGCTCAGCTCGTGGCCGGGCGCGACGCGACGCCCGATATCAAAAGATGCGTGGCCATCGCGCCCATCCACATCGCCCCCACCGCGACCCAGGCCGTCAGCGCAAGGATGGCGCCGCCCGACATGCCGGCGCCGACGGCGCAGCCGCCCGCCAGCATGCTGCCGAAGCCCATCAGCGCCGCCCCCAGCAGGTAGCTTTCCATCGGCGTGTCGGGGCCGAAGCGTTGAAGACGCCATTCCCGCGTCAGCAGCGCCATGATCCCCGCGCCCACGAACACCCCCGGGACAAGGCCCACGCCGAACCCCAGAGGCAAGCGCGTGGAATTCACCAGCCCCATGAGCGTATCGGTGGACGGGCCGGTAAAGGTCACCGAGGAAATCGGAATGATCTCGAACGAGGTCTGTGAAATCGAGTAGGTCGCCAGCCAGCCAAGCCCCACGGCCCCCCCGACGCCGGCCGCGGCGATGATGTGGCCGGGCCGCACTCGTCGCACGCGCGCCAGGGTGATGCCCGCGATCAGGACCAGCCCGGCGAGCGCCGCCGCCACTGCCGATGTCAGCCCCAGATGGGAAAGCAGATCGCGCGCCGCGCCGCCGGGCACGAGCCACAGCGCCGCCAGCCCCTCGCGCGCGGGGGCGAGGACGCCGCGCAGCGCAGATTGCGCCACGACCGTCAGCACCAGCCCGGTGACCAGCGCCCGCAGATTGCCGGTCGCCGACAGGACCAGAAGCCGGCTTGCACAGCCGCGCGCAAGGATCATGCCGGCCCCGAACATCAGCCCGCCGATGATGGCCCCGGACAGGCTGCCTGTGGCCGCCAGTTGTCGCGATTGCGAGACGTCCAGAACCCCGACCGTGATCGCGCCCTGCACCATCAGGACCGCGGCCGCGAACGCCACGATCCAGATCGACAACCGCGGCCCCAGTCCCCCTTCGGCGACCTCGACCGCCGCCGAACGCAGGCAAAAGCGGGAATGCTGCGCCGCAGCCCCGAACACCATCCCGACCAGCGCCCCGGCCATGGCCAGAACCGCCGCATCGCCATATGCATCGATCATCGAAGAGAGCATCGGGATGATTTCAGACCTGTCCTGAAAGAAGGGCGGCCGGGGGTGCCGCCCCGGCACCGCCTTGCCTCGGCCGGGCCGACATGGCGGCCCGGTCGGGCCGTGTCACTCGATCGCCTCCTGCGCGATCCCGTCGAGCAGGGCCTGCACTTTCTGCATCTCGCCTTCGGGGTAGGTGCGGTAGCCGACCATCACCTCGTCCTCGCGCTCGGCCACGAAGATGCCATAGGGACAATGCCCGATATTCATCGGGTTCTCTTCCATCACCTCGCGAGACACCGTCGCCGAACAGAAGACAAAGATGTCGGCCGCCTCGAACAGCTTGACGTCACTGCCCACATCCTCGCGCGTGCGGTTGAGCATGTCGCCGACATGGCTGGTGAAATCGATCACCAGCCCGCGATCGAGGATGGCGCTTTCGACGGCGAAGGCGGCGTCGCCGAACGTGCCCTCGAACGGGTAGGTCACCACCTGCTGCGCCGCCACGGGGGCTGCTGCAAGACCGAGTATTCCGGCCATTATCATTCTTTTCATCTGCTTTCCTCCTTTTCAAAGGCTGACGGTCATGCGCCGATCAGCTGAACATGTCCGTGGTGATGCCCGAATACCATCCGATCGATTCCTCGTAGGTCGCCTTGCGCGTCGCCGGATCCTCGCCGGTCTGCGAGATGAATCCGTCGACCTTGGCGATCTTCTCGTCGGTGGCCTCGTAGGTGGCGCCCACCTTGACGCCATCCTCCTCGGCGATGAGCGACCAGCAGGTATTGGTGAATTTCGCCGGGAACACCTTTGAATCCGTCAGCGCGCCGCGCACCGCCATGGCGCAGACCTTGGCCTGGCTGTTGGCGGCGAAACCGGATTTGGGCATGTCGCCCTGTGCCGCGGCATCGCCGAGGACATGGATATCCGGGTCGATCGTCGAGGACATGTCGCCGGCATTGACAGGGGCCCAGTTGCCATCGGTCACGCCTGCCATCTCGGCGATGCGGCCGGCCTTCTGGGCGGGGATCACGTTGCAGACATCGACGTTTTCCACCATCCCGTCGATATCGATCGTCATAGCCTCGGGGTCGACGCTGGTGTTTTCGCCGCCGAAATCCGGGCCGATCCGCTCTATCATCCCGGAATAGTGGCGCTGCCAGCCTTCCTCGAACAGAGCTTGCTTGGAGAATTTCGCCTTGGGATCGACGACCAGGATCTTGGCGGTCGGGTTCCTTTCCTTGAGGACATGCGCCACCATCGACACCCGCTCGTAGGGGCCCGGGGGACAACGATAGGGATTGGGTGGGGCGACCATCGCGAAGCGCCCGCCCTCGGGCATCGCCATGATCTGCGCCTTGAGAAGTTCGCTTTGCGATCCGGCCTTGTAGGCGTGCGGCATGCGGTTCTGCGCCGCCAGCGACCAGCCGGGCACCGCATCCTCGACGAAATCGATGCCGGGGCTGAGGATCAGCTTGTCATAGGGCATCACGTCACCGCCGGCGAGCCGGACGGTCCTGGCGTCGCGGTCCACATCGATGGCCCAGTCATGCACGACGTTGATCCCGTATTTCGCGGCCAGCGTGCCGTAGCTGTGGCTGATATCGTCGAGATCGGTGAACCCGCCGATATAGAGGTTGGAGAAATAGCAGGTGTAATAGCTGCGCGACGGCTCGACCAGCGTCACGTCGATGGCACCGTCGCTGTCCTTGGCGATGTAGCGCGCCGCGGTGGCTCCGCCCGAGCCGCCGCCGATCACCACCACGCGGGGCCGGCTTGCGCCTTGGGCCAGCACCGCGGGCGCCGAAAGCGATGCCGCCGCCACCGTTCCGGCGGCGATGAATTTGCGTCTGTTCAAGGTCATGGTCTCTCCTCCCGTTGAAAGGCCCCGGTTTCAGTCGGGGTCCCTGAAATAGGCCGCAAGCGCCGCGATCTCCTCGTTCGACAGGCGCCCAGCCATCATCTGCATCACCGGATGGGGACGCAGTTTCTCCTTGTAGGCATGCATTGCGACCACGAAATCGCGCTCTGGCCAACGGGTGATCGACGGGATGCCGTCGGCGGTGCCATCGGCCCTGTGGCAGCTGACGCATTCGCTACTCAGGTATTCACCATACTCCGGATCGCCCTGGATCGCGAGGATCTCGGGATCGACCGAATGATCGGTGCCGATCGCCGTCGGCGCGGCCTCGGGAATGTTCGCGGGGTTGGCGGAGAAGCGCCGCAGATACGCCAGAAGATCGGCGCGCGCGCCGGCGTCTTCCAGTCCGGGATAGCTCATCCGGGTCTTCGAGACGAGTGCGCGGGGATTCTCGATATAGGCGTCCAGCGTTTCCAGCGTCCAAGTCAGGCCATCGACGCCCGCCCGCTGCATCGAGTCCGAATAGGGATAATCCTCGTGCGCCGCGGCGCGCCGGCCGAAGATCCCGTTCAGGTGGGGGCCGATCGCGTCCTCGGCGCCCTTGCCGATCTGGTGACAGCCGACGCAGTCATTGAAATGCTGTTCGCCGGCATCGGCATCGCCGATCAGGTCCGCGCGGGCCGGTCCTGACGCCGCCGCCGCGGATGACAGGGCAAGAAGGATTGCCGCCCGCATCATGCCGACCCGTGTCGGTGAGATCCGGAAGGGCACGGGCACCCGTCTAGTCCGACCCCGAGTCCGCATCGCCCTCGTCCCCGGGGGTCACGTCCAGCACGGCGGCGCGCATGGTGATCTCGACCTCGTCCTTGCAATTCTCCATGCAGGGGTCTCGCCGCCAGTCCGGGTATTCCGTCTCGGCCCGGTCATCGACGATGAACCCGTCGGCATTGGGCATCTCGACCTCGGTGAAATTCTCGTGGCTCAGCGTGAAATCATCATCCACGATATTGTTCGAGTAGAGGATATAGGCGGTGATCGCATAGACCTCGTCGGCGCTCAGGCTCTGGGCATAGCCGTAGGGCATAGAACGGTTGACGTAATCCCACACGGTCGAGAGATACGGCCAATACGACCCGACCGTCTTGACCGGATCGGCGCGGTCCAGCGTGCCATGGCCGCCCGCGAGGCTCGGCCAGTTGCCGACCCCCTCGGCGAAATCACCGTGGCATGAGGCGCAGTATGTCCCGAACACCTCGTCACCGGTCCAGACATCGCCCGAGCCCTCGGGCAGACCGCGGCCATCGGGCATGATCTTGACGTCCCACGCGGCGATCTCCTCGGGCAAGGCGGGACGGCCGAGGCCGTACTCTTCCGCTGTGGCCGCGCCGGCCGTCACGCCTGCCGCCAACGCCGCGATCAGCGCGATCTCAGGATACTTCGACATTCTCTGCCTCCCCGCCCGGCTGTACCCACCATGTCTGAATACAGTTGTTGTGATAGATCGAATTCTCGCCGCGCACCTCGCGCAATTGCGCCTTGGTGGGCTGGACATAGCCCGTCTCGTCCACCGCGCGGGCCTGCAGAAGCATCTCTTCGCCGTCCCACGTGGTGTCGAGATAGAACCGGGTCAGCGCCTTCGCTTCGGGGTCACGGGCCAGACGCGCGGTCTGCCACGACTTGCCGCCATCCTTGGAGACATCGACGCGGGTGATCGCCCCATGCCCCGACCATGCAAGGCCAGAGATGACCAGCGGCCCCGGCCCGTGGGTGATCGGTGCCTGCGGGCTGGGCGAGGTGATGATCGATTTGGCGTCCATCACCCAGGTCCATTTGCGGCTCGTGCCATCGGCCAGCGTGTCGGTGTATTTCGAGGTTTCCTCGCGGCTTTCGACGGCGGCATCGGTCACCTCGATGCGGCGCAGCCACTTGACCCAGAGGTTGCCCTCCCAGCCCGGCACCACGAGACGCGCGGGATAGCCATGTTCCTTGCGCAGGGCCTCGCCATTGGCCTTGAACGCCACCAGAACATCATCCAGCGCCTTTTCCATCGGGATCGAGCGGCCGTTCGACGACGCATCCGCGCCCTCGACAAAGATCCACTTGTCGGACAGATCGCCCGCCGCGCCGAGACCGGCCTCTTCCAGCAGGGTGCGCAGGGTCACGCCGGTATATTCCATGTTGTGGATCATCCCATGCGTGAACTGCGCGCCGTTCAGTTGCGCACCCGCCCATTCCATGCCGGTATTGGCGGCGCATTCGCAGAAATACACGTGGTTCTCGCGCGGGAAGCGTTCGAGATCGGCATAGGTGAAGACCAGCGGCCGGTCCACCAGCCCGTTGATCATCAGCCGGTAATCCTCCTTGCGCAGTTCTATCGCGCCGGAATGGTGCCGCTCGAACGCGCAGCCCTGCGGGGTGATCGTGCCGTCAAGCGCGTGCACGGGGGTGAAGTTGATGGAACTGGTCAGATCGGCGGTCAACCACTCCACCGTGCGCCGCACGACGTCGGATTCGTACTTGATCGGCATGCCGTAGGGCGCCGCATCCACCGGGTCGCCCCAGCCCTGCGCCCATGGCTGCACCTCGGTGATCAGCGGGTCAGGCGCGCCGGCGCGCGCCGCCCCCGCCGTCACGGCCCCGGCCGCGGCAGCCACGCTACCGCGCAGAAACGCGCGGCGTGAGGCCGGTTTCCCCTTGAAAAGCTCGGACATCGGATATGTCTCCTTTCGACAATCTCTTACGCGCCGACAACATCGACGCTGTCATTCGGGCTGACACGAACGGTGCCCTGTTTGCGGATGTGATCCTCGACCACATCCCATATCTGCGGGCCTTCGGTGCCCTCGTTGACCGAGGCCCATCCGGCGACCACATAACTCTTCGATGGATCGATCGCCTCGCCGCTCTTCAGCAGGGTCAGGTCGCTGATCCGGCTGCCCTGAGGCTGGTTGATGTCGATCCGGTATGCCAGACCGCCGGTGCGCACCATGTCGCCGCCCTGCTGGTAGTAGGGATCGGGATTGAAGATGTTGTCGGCCACGTCTTCGAGGATGACCTTGATGAAATCGCCGGTCATCTCGGACCGGTACGCCTCGCCATAGGTCATCGAGGTGACGTTGAAGATATCCTCGCGGGTGATGTCCTGACCGGGGATCAGGCTGGGCCCCCACCGCACGCCGGGCGACATGGCGATATCGGCGTCGCGTTCCGAGATCAGCGCATCGCAGATGAGATCGTCCCATGTGCCGTTGAAATTGCCGCGCCGGTAAAGCAGGCTGTCGGTCTGGCCGATCACCTCTTCCAGATCCGCCTTGAACGGCGCGCGCTGCGCGTCGATCAGCGTCGTGATCTCGGGCTTGGGCGCGATCACGTCGGAAAAGATCGGGATCAGCTTGTGCCGGAACCCCATCATTCGCCCGTCGCGCACGTCGAGATCCACGCGGCTGACGAATTTGCCATTGCTGCCGCTGGCGATCAGGATCGTCTCGCCCACCAGCACCGGCTCCGGCAGCGCGTCATGGGTATGCCCGGTCAGGATCACGTCGATGCCGGTCACGGTGCCCGCCATCTTCTTGTCGACGTCAAAGCCGTTATGGCTGAGGCAGACAACCAGTTCGGCCCCCTGTCCGCGCACCTCGTCGACCATCGCCTGCATGTTCTGGTCGCGGATGCCGAAACTGTATTCGGGGAACATCCAGCCGGGATTGGCGATCGGCATGTAGGGGAAGGCTTGCCCGATCACCGCGATCTTGACGCCGCCGCGCTCGAAGAACTGGTAGGGCGGGAACATCTCGGCCGGCTCGTCCCATGTGGCATCGAAAATGTTCTGGCCGAGTGCTGCAAAGGGCAGACCCTCGACAATCTCGTGAACCCGGTCGGATCCGAGCGTGAACTCCCAATGAAAGGTCATCGCGTCGGGCTTGAGCGCGTTCATGACATTGACCATGTCCTGGCCTTGCGTCTGGTAGCAGGTGTAGGAGCCGTGCCACGTATCGCCGCCATCCAGCAGCAGCGCGTCGGGCCGGTCGGCGCGCATCGCGTCGATCAAGGTCGCCACGCGGTCCAGTCCGCCGACCTTGCCATAGGCTTGCGCGAGCGCGCTGAAATCGCCCGAACTCAGCGCATAATGCGACGGGCTGCCATCGTCGATCCCGTAGAGCTTGCGGAAATCGGCGCCGGTGACATGCGGCACCTCGCCCTTGTTGGGGCCCACGCCGATATTGACCGACGGCTCGCGGAAATAGATCGGCTTGAGCTGCGCGTGAATGTCGGTGATGTGAATGAGGCTGACATTGCCGAACGTGTCGAATTGCAGCAACTGATCCTGGCTGAGCGCCTGCTGCGCGGCAAGTTTCGACCAGTTGCCAAAGGACGACGCCCCCAGGATGGCCGACGCGGCCATGCTCGTTTGAAGAAAATCCCGACGCGAGATCATGTCTGACCTTTCCGGTTCCATCCGCATCACATGCGGCTTATTGAATGTTTTGACCGAGAAAAAACCCCGCCTGGCGGCGCGCCCGGCGGGGTCGGTCGTTCAGTTGCGGACGGACGGTCCCTCGACCGACAGACCGTTGCCGCGGCTCGCGACGTAAAGCTCGAGCGCCACGAATTCCGGGCTGCCGGGGGCGAAGGTCTCGGCCCGGGTGTCGCGCACGCACCCCTTGAACCGCGCATGTACCGCGTTCAGCTTGGTGTTCTTCAGCCGGTAGACGGGGAAACCGTTGATCTGACCCTGGCTGAGATGATCCGCGCGGATCATGCGGCCGTAATTGTCCTCGTGGCAATTGGCGCAGCTCAGCTCGAGCTGACCGGTGCGGGTGTAGTAAAGTTCCTTGCCCGCCTCCCACGTCTCGGACACCGGGCCGTCCGTGGCCACGTCGACCGGCATGCCGCGCGACACCGAAGAGATAAGCGCAATCATGCTCGTCATCTCTGTGCCGGTGTATTTCAGCGGCTCGGCCTCCATGTTCCCTGTGCGGCAGGCATTGACCTGCATCTCCAGCGTCCGGACCTCTTCGGCGTCCTCGTTCCACTTCGGATAGACCGCGCGCACGCCCTTCATGCTGTCGGCGACGTCCTCGTGGCAGCTTGCACAGGACTTGCCCGCATCCCCCTGGACGGTGGACCACGACTCCTGCGCGTCCTCGACGAAGATCATGCCGGGATTGTCGAAATCGTCGGCCTGCATCGCCCGCGTCTCGGTGCCGCGGAAATGCCAGCCGGAAATGACTTCCGGCAGCTTGCCTTCGACGGCGTCAGGCGCTTCGGTCCAGGTCGTCATCTCGATCTGCCCGTTCACGACGAGGTTGTCCTCGACAGGCTCGGCGAATACCGCCCCCGCCGTGATCGCGCCTGCGCCCAGAAGCACCGTAATGGCTGTTGCTTTTTTCATGTTCGCCCCTCCCTGAACGATTATGGCCTCAGGCCAGTGCGACCGAGCTGGTCTCTTCGTAGACAGAGCCGTCATCGTCGTACCAGGTGAACTTGAAATCGCCGGCCTCGGGCACCACCGCCTCGAACTCGAAATAGGGGTTGGTCGAGATCGCCGGCTCCATCGCCACATCGACCACCATCTCGCCGTTGAACTCGCATGTGAAGCGGTGGATGATCGAGCGCGGGATCGTGTTGCCGTCGGCATCCTTGCGCTGACCGGACTCCATCGGGTGGCTGATCAGCGTCTTGATCGTGACCTCTTCGCCTGCCGAGGCCTTGCGGGGCGCCTTCACGCGGGGTCTTACATTCTCTGCCATTGTCTTGATCTCCTTGAAATGGATCAGCCGCCGCAGCCGCCGATGGTCACCTTGACGTTGCTCGACGCCTTGGCGAAAGAGCCGTCCTTCATGCGGGCCACGGCCACCACGTCCTGCGTGCCGGCAAGCCGGATCCGGGTCGAGGCGCTTTGCGAGGCCGCGAGCGGGCCGAACTTGAATTCGGCGACACCCGGCGTCGGGTTGCCCATGGCGAGGATCATGACCGCTTCGGCACCCGGCGCGTCGATCTCGATCGGCACGGTATTGCCGTTCTCGGCGATTTCGGGGGCGGTCAGGGTGACCCCCTCGCTGCCCATGTCCGCGCCGCCGGTGAATTCGGCGATCGCGTCCTCGGCGGCCGCGCTGGCCGACATCGGCAGGCCGAAGGCCACGAAGGCACCGGCCCCCATGACCATCACGTTGCGTCGTGTCAGTGTCATCTTCTGCGTCTCCTCTTCGAAGCCGTCCCCGCTACGGGGTGGCGGCGGTCAGTATTCCAGGGTGGACAGGTAGGCCACCACATCCTCGATCTGCTGCGCGGTGAGGATCGGATCCAGATCCTCGGGGGCGGCTTCGCCGGTATAGGCGTCGCCGGGGCGGGTGAAGCCGTCCACCTTGTAGAAGGCAGGCATCATCGTGCCGGGAAACATCATCTTGGCGTTGACGACCATGCCGCGCAGTTCCGCCTCGCTCCAGCGCTCGCCGGCGCCGTCGAGCGGCGGACCGATCTCGCCGTGCCATGGCACGTCGCTGAGATCCGAGATGGCGTGACAGGCGACGCAATTGCCAAGCGACTTGTCCCCCACGACCTCGCGCCCGCGCGCCGGATCGCCGGGCTGTCCGGTAAGCGACTGCTCGACCGCGCCACCGTCGAAGGCCACCTTTTTCGGCGCGACTTCCGCCGCTGTGGCGCCCGTCGCGGCGCCGACCAGCGACAGCATCATGATTGTGCGTTTCATGCGTCCTCCCTAACACATTCACTATTTTATATATCGTAGAACACAATCACGTGTGCACACAACATCAAATTCCAATCCCTGAATTTTCCTCCTTGCGGAGACCGCGCTCACTCGGTGCTTTCTGAGGCGCGCTCCCGGATCCGCCGGGCATGATACCTCTGGAAATCCTCATCGGTATCAAGCGCGTAGCGCTTTTCGTTGACCCAGGTCAGCAGATCGAGCGTCGTCGCCGCCTCGAACGCGCCGGGCATCACCGCGACCGCGGCCTCCTCGGCGCTCTGGCCTTCGGGCACGTCCTCGGGCAGGAAAAGAATCGATGGCGTGAACAGCAGCCCCCATTTGCGCGCCGCCGCCTTCTCGCTCAGGACCTCGCCGTCGAGATCGGTGACCTCGGTATCGCCGTGCAGGTTGATCTGCACCACGAAGAAATTCTCGCGGATGTACGAACCGATCTCGGGGCGCGGAAAGACTTTCTCGTGCATCCGCGTGCAATAGATGCAGCCGCGCTGCTCGACCATCAGCATCAGGCGCTTGTCCTCGGCATTGGCCTCGGCAAGGTCCTCGCGCAGATCCTTGAACGTGTCGCGCATCCAGTCGGTCTTGTGCAGCCCGTCACCGCCGATCTCTGCGGCGAAGAGCGGCAGCGCCATCAGCATGGCGGCCAGAAGGGCAAGGGGTCGTATCATGATCTCCTCCTATGGGTCAGATGGTCTGGAAGACCGGGAACATCTCTAGCATCCATTCGGCGATATAGGTGATGCTGTCGGTGGCGATCAGCGCCGCGAAGACAAGCAGCAGCAGCCCCATGGCCTTTTCCACCTTCGGCAGATGCCGGCGGAACCGCGCGGCGAATCGCAGGAACGGCCCGATGAACAGCGCCGCCAGCATGAACGGCGTCGTCATCGCCAGCCCGAAGACCAGCAGCAGGCCCAAGCCTTCCATCGCGGTCGCTTCGGTGCTCGCGGTGAACACCACCGCCGTCAGCACGCCCCCCACGCAGGGCGTCCACCCGGCGGCGAAGGCAAAACCCACCACGTAGGCCCCCAACACGGACATGTTCTTCGTCTCGCCCGCCTCCATCTGGAAGACGCGGTTCAGGAACCCGATGCGCAACGCGCCGAGGAAATGTAGCCCGAGGATCAGCACGATGCTGGCCGCAACCAGCCGGAATTCGAACTGATAGCTGCGGAACGCCTGGCTCAGCCCAAACGCGGCGGCGCCCAGCAGGACGAAGACCGTGACAATCCCCGCCGAGAACATCACCGACGCCGCAAAGGCCCGGCCCCGCACCCCGGGCGCCAGGCGTCCCTCGACGCTGATTTCCGACATCGAGGCGCCGGCCATGTAGCTGAGGTAGAACGGCACGATCGGCAGGATGCAGGGCGAAAAGAACACGACCAGCCCTCCGATGAAGGCACTCAGAAGGGAGACGTCGAACATTTTCGGGCCTCAGACGGGTTGCTTGAAAAACATATTCAAACTGTCTAATATTTGATCTGCTTCGTCAATTGGAACCCGACATGCCCCGTCTCATAGCATTATCGCTCGCCATCCTGCTCGGCCTGGGTCTCGCCGGGCCCCTGCGCGCGGCCGAGCTTGTGATGGTCGAACAGCGGGGGTGTCACTGGTGCGCCCAGTGGAACGCCGAGATCGCGCCGATCTACCCCAAGACCGACGAGGGCGCGCGCGCCCCCCTGCGCCGCGTGATGATCGGCGACCTGCCCGACGATATCGACTTCGCCTCGCCGCCGATCTTCACGCCGACCTTCGTTCTGGTGAACGAGGGCCGCGAACTCGGCCGCCTGGAAGGCTATGCCGGCGACGAGTTCTTCTGGTTCGTCCTCGGTCAACTCCTCGACGCCCATCCCGAGGCGACCGCGCCGCCGGACGGCACGCCGGCAGAATAGCATTTGACAGCGCCCCTCTCGGCCCGGATGATATCCACCGTCGATGCGTTCCTTGCCAGCCGCCCCGATGGACCAAACGCGGGGCCGCGCCAGCATCGAGGGGGAGGAGACATGTTTGCCGGATTGTCAGAACCGCTGCTGATCGGCCTGATCGGCCTTGGCGGCGGTGTCGTTCTGGGCCTCGCGGCGCGGATGGGGCGATTCTGCACCCTCGGCGCGATCGAGGATTACCTCTACCAGAACAGCGACACCCGCTTGCGCATGTGGGGGCTGGCGATCGGGGTCGCGGGTCTGCTGGCCTTCGCCGCAGCGGCCTTCGGCGGTTTCGACATCGCCCGCAACGTCTACTGGATCACGCCGTGGTCGCCCTTCGCCTCGATCCTCGGCGGCCTGATATTCGGCTACGGCATGTCGCTTGCGGGCACCTGCGGCTTCGGCGCGCTCGCCCGGCTGGGCGGCGGCGACCTGCGGTCCTTCGTGATCGTGCTGGTGATGGGGATCGCGGCCTATGTGATGATGTCCGGCCCTCTGGCGCGGCTTCGACTGGCGGTGACCGAGGCGACGACACCGGCGCTCGACGCGCAAGGCTACGCGCAGGTGATCGAGCGCCTGACCGGCGTACCGACCATCGCGGCGGGGCTGATCCTGTCGTTCGGGCTGGCATGCCTGGCGCTTGGCGCACGCGGCTTCTTGGCCGACCGACGCGCGCTGATCTGGGGCACGCTCGTCGGGGTTGCGATCGCCTCGGGCTGGATCGGCACGTCCTGGGTGGCCACGCATGGCTTCATGGTACAACCGGTGCAAAGCCACACCTTCTCGGCGCCATTGGGCGAGACGATCCTCTTCCTGATGACCGCGAGCGGCGGCGGCTTCGGGTTCGGCGTGGCCTCGGTCTTCGGGGTGATCGTCGGCGCCTTCATCGGCAGCGTCCTCAAGGGGCACTTCCGCTGGGAGGCGTGCGAAGACCCGCGCGAACTCAAACGCCAGATCCTCGGGGCGGTCTGCATGGGGTTCGGCGCGGTGCTTGCCTTCGGCTGCACGGTGGGACAGGGCATCTCGGCGTTCTCGGTGCTGTCGCTCGGCGCGCCGGTGGTCTTCGCGGCGATCTTCGCGGGCGCCGCGCTCGGCCTGCGCCAGCTTATCACCGGGCTGGCCTGACGCCGACGCCCGGCGCGATCACATCCCGCCCGCGCCGGGACCGGTCTGCTTGAAGGTCACGGCAAAGCTGCCCTGCTCGTCGGCCTCGACATGAACCACCTGCCGCGGAAGCCGGATCTCGGGCGCGGCGCTCGCATCGCCGGGCTGCCACGGGCGGTCTGTCAGCGTGCAGCCCGCCTCCTGCCCGGCGTAATCGGCCATCGGCTGCACTTCGGGCATGAACCCCAGGCCCCGCACGAGCGTCTGCCCGCCAACCGCGATGGACCCCGTATCGACCACCCCGCGCGCCTTGCCCTTGGACAGGATGGATTGCTGTTCACTTTGCGCCCAGACCCCGCAGACCAGCGTGCGGCCCTGCCGCTCGCGCAGATCGGCGGCCACGGTCAGGCCGCCACCGCTGCTGTAGCTGCCCCCCGACAGCGCCGGATCGGCCCCCAGTCGCGCGACGATCTGCGGCCCGGGCGCGGCGACGCAGCCTGCGACCGTCATGCCAAGGGTGATGAGAACGGCGTGTCGGATCATCGGAACTCTCCCGTGTTGTGCACATCCCACGTAGGCAAGCCGCGCCCGAATGCCAACCGGGCGGCTCAGGCGGTGCCGGCGAATTCGGCGGTCTCGTCGAGCATTTCCGGGTACCATTTTTCCAGTACCGGCAGGAACCCCTCGCGCAGCCGGCCCACCTGCGCCGGCGTCAGATCCTCGCGCCAGACACCCGCCTGCCCCTTGGCGAAAAAGGCCTGCATGTGCGGCGGGCGCTCGGTAAAGCCCTTCTCGCTTTCCTGCCGTTTCAGCGCGTCGAAACTGGTCTCGCCGATGGCGTAGTCCAGCTTGGACTTGTCCACCTTCACGCGCAAAAACTTTTCCAGCAGCGCGGTCATCACGCCGGGCGCATCCGCCAGCAGATCCTCGTAGCGGACGGTGTGGCGCGGCAGGCCCGGCGCGGTGGTCCAGGTCTTCACGTGATCGTCCCACCGACCCAGCGTCTCGAAGATCCCCGTCGCAGAGCCGGTGCTCATGTCGGGAAACATCATCCGGGTGATCGCGGTGTCGAGATCACAATCCTGGTGACGGGAAAAAGAGGGCGCCAGGTCGAACGGGTTGCGCAGGATGTAGATCGCCGCGGCGGTCACCTCGGCGGGGATCACGTCCTTCCCGAACATGCGGATCGGCTGACAATGCGTCTTGACGAAATGATGGCTGGGCTTCGAGGCCGCGATCAGGCGCAGCGCGGTCGGGCGCACCGCCATCCATTCCTCGTAGGTCTCGGCCCGGAACGGACGCCCTGCCGCGCGGTCGAAGAAATCCTGCCGTATGTCGCCGGTGGTGAACTGGCGCAGGTTGTTGATGTCGGGCGCCTGCCCTTTGGGCATGAAGTAATGCGCCAGCAGCGTCCGCATCCACGTGTTGCCCGATTTCGGATACGAGGCCAGCCAGATGATGCGGCGCAGGTCGGTCATTCCAGGTACCCGTAGTGCTTCATGACCTTGCGGTGCGCGTGCTTCATCTTCTTGACCAGACGCGGCGGCAGGTCGGTTTTCCACTGGTCGCTTTCGCCTCGCGCGAAGAACCGCTCGCTTTCGGGCGATTTCTCGATGAAACCTTCGGCCTTTTCCTGCTGCGACAGCTCGTCGAAGCTGGAAAAGCGGATCGCGCGATCCAGCCGCGCAGGGTCCACCGGCATGCCCAGATGCGCCAGAAGTTGCGCGAAACTGCGGCGCGGATCGGACAGCATGTCCTCGTAGCGCAGCACGAGGATGGGATAGGGCGCCTTGGCGGTCCAGCTTCGTACATGCTCGGACCACGATCCCATGAACTGCGTCACGGTCTGGTCGTCTGGCGGGTTGGCATTGTCGGGGTGGCTGACGACATGCACGGCCTCGTCCGGCGTCATGCCGTAATGGCGCGCATACGAAAGCACCATGTCCAGCGGGTTGCGCAGCATGTACACGGCCGAGCGCGTGACCTGATCGGGGATCAGCGGCACGCCCCGCGCGGTGGTGCGCGCGTTATGCGTCTTGACGAGGTTGACGTCGGCATTGTTGGCGACGATGCCGCGCAGCACGCCGGGCCGCAGCCGCAGCACCGCGTCCACATCGGTGACGTCGATGGGATGGCCCGCGACGCGCTCGTACATCTTGGTGATCGAGTCGCCCATGGCGATGCGGTGCGCGTTGTTGATCGGCACCGGGCGGTCCATGTTGGCCATGTAGTTGGCCAGAAAGATCCGGGCCCATGTATTGCCCGACTTGGGGTAGGACGCCATCCAGACGATGCTTTTCTTCATGGGTGGCGCGTCCGTTTGCTGGGCTGCGAAAGATGCTTTAACAAATAAAAGCGGCGGAGGGTGATGTCACCCCCCGCCGCCTTTTTTCAACTGAACAGGATCAGAAGCTCAGGTTGATCGCGGTTGCGAGCACATTGCCTTCGACCTTCGGGTTGCCAGCTACGGCACCGTTATTGGTCTCGACATAGGCGTAGTAGACATCCCAGCTGACACCGGGGCCCAGATCGCGCGATGCGGCAAGCTTGTAAGTCTCGTAATCCGAGTTGTTCAAAGCGGTTTTGAGCTCACCCTGGTAGGTCTCCAACCCAACCGACCACGGACCGACGATGTCGTAGGCAACACCAAGGCTAAACCCTTCGTTGTCACCCACGCCGCCGGCACCACCGTTGTCGTTCTCGCCGTAGGAGCCGCCGAAGGTGAAGGCGTTCACGCCCAGGTTGGCGCCGATGGACCATGTGGTCGGATCGTCGACAGCGGAAAAGTTCGAGTTGCCGGTGCCCCAGCGTGCCGAAAGGCCAACATCCACGCCGCCGTAGGACTGGTCGTAGGCGACACCGATGTCGAAGATGTCGGTCACGTCGGACGTCGAGTTGAAATCGACCGGCGCGTTGTTCGAGGCATTGCCGGCGCTGCTGGGCGCGTAGGACACACCGACGGTCAGGCCGTTGAAGGACGGCGTGAAGTAGCTGATGCGCTGCACGTCATTGTTGCCCGCAACCTCGGTGTAGGACGAGATGCCAGCCTGACGGAAACCCTGACCGCTCACAAACGGCACGAAGGCCGAGATCGACGGGGAGTTGATCGCCATGGAGCCGACCGTCGGCGCGCCTTTCGACAGCAGGTAACCGGCCGAGTTGTGCGAACCGGCTTCGACCCGGCCGAGCGTGTCGCTTTCCATGTAGGCGTAGGATTCGTCGATCTCGTTATCGTCCGGCTCGCTGCCGGCGTTCAGGGCTTCCAACTGAACGTTCACACCGAAGGTCAGGCCATTGTCGAGCGTGACGGAGGGCTGAAAGATGATTTCCGAGTTGGTGAAGACGTTCACACCGTCGAGGTCCGCCGTGGAACCCGAGGGCAGGTCCACATCGGACGCGCCGACATGAGTGTTCACGAAACCGCCGAATGCCACGTCCCACTGTTGGGCCGATGCGGGTGCTGCCATTGCGACGCCGAGTGCGATCGCGCTGGTGCTGAGAAGTTGCTTTTTCAAGGGTGTCCCTCCTAGTAAGCGGGTTTATCTGATCCGCCGCACCAGTCGTCGACGCGGCTTGAGATCCAAATGCGCCAAACCGGCCTGAACTGTCAATTCAACCTCCCCGCCGCCTTTCCATCCCGAAAAAAATGTGGCGCGGAAAGCACACATGCATGGACCAGCCCCCGCGCGCACCCCCGAAGGCCACCGCCACGCAAGGTATCATCCTGTTAATATGAATGGATTATCCGGGTGGCTCCGCACCGCTACACGTGCTGGTTGCATCGCGTTTCGGCATGCGCCGCGATGCGGTCGATGGCGCGGTCGAACGCCGCATCCCCGACCGTCAGCGCGACTCGGACCATCGGCGTCAGCGTCGCCCCGAAGGACGCGCCGGGCATCACCGCGACGCCCGTGGCCTCCAGCAGGTCATGCGCATAGGCGTCGCCGTCCATGCCCGTCGCCGTGACGTCGATCAGCGCGAACATCCCCGCCTCTGGCCGGTGCACGCGCAGCGGCGTGCGCGCCCCGATGCGCGCCGCCAGCCGTTCTGCCCGCCCCGCGAACCGCGCCCGCATCCCCGCCGCAACCGGCGACCCGGCGCGGATCGCGGCCTCGGTCATGTCCGCAAGGAACGGCTGGTTGCCGAACAGCATCACCTCCGACAATGGCAGAAGCGCCTCGGTGAACGCCTCGGGCCCCACGCACCAGCCGCTGCGAAACCCCGGCGCTGCGTGACTTTTCGAGATCGACGACACCGCCACGACGCGCTCGGCGAGATCCGCATCGGCCAGTGGCGAGGAGAAGCGGACGCCGTCGAACACCATCTCCTCGTAGACCTCGTCGGCGATGATCCACAGGTCATGCGCCCGCGCCACCTCGCCGATGGCGGCGATATCGCCCGCGGTCAGGACCGCGCCGGTGGGGTTGTGCGGCGTGGTCAGCAGGATCGCCCGCGACCGCGGCGTGACGCGCGCGGCAACATCTTCGGCGGCCATGCGAAAGCCGCGCGCAGGGTCCAGCGGCACCGGTACCATGTCTGCCCCGGTGGCACGGACGACCCCCTCGTAGGTGGCGTACATCGGATCGCCGACCAGTACCTCGCAGCCCGCCTCGGCCACCGCCGCCATCACGGCGTAAAGCGCGGTCTGCGTGCCGGGAAAGCACATGATCTGGTCGGGCGTGAACGGCCGCCCGCGTGTGCTTCCATAGCGGTCGGCGAGCGCCCGGCGCAGCCCGATCTCGCCGCGCCCGTCGGAATATCCGGTGCGCCCGGCCCGCATCGCGGCGGTCGCGGCCTCCTGCAGCATGTCCGGCGCCGGCACGTCCGGCTCGCCGATGGTCAGACGGATGACGTCGCGCCCCGCCGCCGCCATCTGCGTGGCGCGGTAATGCACCCGCCATTTCGCCCCGCCCTGCCCGGCAAGCCGTTCCGTGACCGAAGAAAACCTCATCCCGCCGCCTTTCCGCCGCTGCCCGTGATGCGTGCGAGCATGGCGCGGGCCCGCGGGCACCACAACCCGAAACCGGGATACGCTGCCCGTGTCCGAATTGTGAACACGTCGCGGCCGGTTCCGTGTTACCTTATGGCTTTCGCAAGTCTGCGGTTGACCCGTCCGCGCCTTTCGGGAACGATAAAAGGCAACGTGACCCGAACCGCGAGAGAAGGAGATCACGATGACACAGACCATAGGCAACCCGCTCAGCTGGCTGGCCGATGCGACGCTCGGCGCAGGCCGCGGCGTGGGCGAGGCGACGGACGCGCTGCGCGGCAAGGCGACCACGCCGCCCCCGGTGCAAAGCCTGACGCGCGACGATATCGTCACCGCCCTGCGCAAGGGGCTCGACGATTTCACCTACCTGCGCAGCGACGTGATCTTCCTGATCGCGATCTACCCGATCATCGGCATCGCGCTGTCGCTGCTGGCCTTCGACATGGCCCGCTTGCCGATGCTGTTCCCGCTGGCGGCGGGCTTCACCCTGCTGGGGCCGGTGGTCGCGACCGGCCTCTACGAGATGAGCCGCACCCGCGAGGCGACCGGCCATGCCGGCTGGGGCGTCGCGTTCTCGGTGCTGCGCGCGCGGGTCATCGTGCCGGTCGTGGTCCTCGGGCTGGGGCTGCTGGCACTGTTCCTTGTCTGGATGTTCGCGGCGACGCTGATCTACAACCTGACGCTCGGGCCGCAGCCGCCCACCTCGATCGCCAGCTTCGCCAGCGACGTGTTCACGACCGGCGCGGGCTGGGCGATGATCGTGCTCGGCATGGGCGCGGGGCTCGCCTTCGCGGCGGCGGTGCTGGTGATCAGCTTCATCTCCTTCCCGATGCTGATCGACCGGCGCGCGGGCATCCCCGTGGCGGTGATGACCTCGATCAAGGTGGCGCGGGCCAATCCGCAAACGGTGGCGACGTGGGGCCTGATCGTGGCGGCAGCGATGCTGGTCGGCACGCTGCCCGCCTTCCTCGGCCTGATGATCGTGCTGCCGATCCTCGGCCATGCGACATGGCACCTCTACCGCATCGCCGTGCCGGCGACCCCCGAGGACACCTGACGCCTCAGAACACCGCATGATCGCCCCGCGGCGCGGCCACCTCGCCGCGCGTCAGCCGTTCGTAGAAATCTCCCAGCGTCTCGTGCCCGGTCTCGGGCGTCGCCTCTGCGTCGTAGCGTCCCGTCTCGGGGTCCAGGACCAGCATCGATTGCGTCGCGTAATAGCGCCCGATCCGCGCCAGTTCGGCCTTGGCGCGCAATCCCGGCGCCACGCGACCGCCAAGCGCCAGCCCCGAAACGATCCCGTCTATCAGCCGCAACGGCACATGCCGGAACTTCGGCGTCACCCCGAGCGCGCGAAACAGCAGCCCGCCCTGCTGAAGCGGGGTGATCTCGGGGCCGGGCCCGCCGATCGGCAGGATCCGGTTCCAGCGCGCCGGATCGTCCAGACAGCCCACCACGTAGCGCGCGAGGTCACCATCGCTGATTGGCTTGCACGCGGTCACCCGGCCATCGCCGAACACAAGGAACGGCTTGCCCGCGCGCAGCCGGTCCAGCTGACCGGACAGCGACTTGAAATAGGCGGTCGGGCGCACGATCGAATAGCGCAGGCCGGACCCCTGCAGCGCGGCCTCGGCGGCCAGCTTGGCGCGCTGAAAGGCCAGATGCGGGCGCTGCACGCAGATCGCCGACAACAGCACGAAATGCCCCACGCCCGCATCGCGCGCAGCAGAGATCGCGTCGACGGTCGCGGCGTGATCCACGGCCCGGGCATCGTCCGGATCCCCGGTGCGCGACGCCATGCAGCAGATCACCGCCTTGGCCGGACGCTCCGCAAGTGCGGCCGCGACCGACCCGAAACGCGCCCCCACGGCATCGGGCAACCCGTGCCCGCCTTCCGCATGATGCGGGCGCAGGACGCACTCGACCGGGTGCCCCGCTTCGAGCAGCGCCGCCACGACCGCGCGTCCGATCGTGCCGGTCGCCCCCAGCACAAGGACCGTCTCTATCCCGGCTTCCGCCATTGCCTGCCCTCCATGCGCCACCGGCCCCCGGATAGAGGCCAACATGCGGCTCGGAATCAACCCCGGCCTTGTCCTCGCCCGGAATATCCCGGGGGAGCAGATGATTGCCATTCCTGGCGCGCTTCTCTAGCACAGCATGACAAGTCCGACCGCAAGAGGCCCGCCCGATGTTCCAGAGCTTTTCGGAAACCGCCCGCCCCGAGCAGGGCCCGCCGCGCCTGGCAAAGTTGCGCGAGGCCATGGCAGAGGCCGGGCTGGCCGGGTTCCTGGTGCCGCGGGCCGATGCGCATCAGGGCGAATACGTCGCTGCATGCGACGCGCGGCTGGCCTGGCTCACCGGGTTCACCGGCTCTGCGGGGTTCTGCGCGGTGCTCGTTGAGGCGGCCGGGATCTTCGTCGACAGCCGGTACCGCGTGCAGGTCAAGGCGCAGGTCGATTGCGATCATTTCACGCCCGTCGACTGGCCGGAAACCCGGCTCGGCACGTGGCTCGCGGCGCATCTGCCGGCAGGCGGCACCGTGGGGTTCGACCCGTGGCTCTATACCCCAGAACAGATCGAGACCGTGCGCGCGGATCTGTACAAAAGTGCCATCCGCCTTGTACCGTCCTTAAACTTGGTCGACCGCGTCTGGACGGAGCGCCCAGCCCCGCCGCAAGGCGCGATCACCCCCTGGCCGGACCGCCTGGCGGGGATGACACATGGACAAAAACGCGCGCAACTGGCTGAAACCCTGCGCGCTGCGGAACAGCGCGCGGCGGTGATCACGCTGGCCGATTCGCTGGCCTGGCTGCTGAATGTCCGCGGCACGGACATCCCGCGCAACCCGGTGCCGCAGGGCTTTGCCATCCTGCACGATGACGGGCACGCCGCGCTCTTCACCGATCCCGCCAAGCTTCACGGCGAGACCCGCGCGCATCTGGGTGACGCGGTCACGGTGGCCCCATCCGACGCGTTCGGCCCGGCGCTCGACGGCCTTTCAGGGCCGGTGCGGCTCGACAAGGCAAGCGTGCCGCTCTGGGTCGTGCAGCGCGTCGAGGCGGCGGGCATATCGCATCACTGGGGCGAAGATCCCTGCATCCGCCCCAAGGCACGCAAGACCGAGGCCGAGATCGCCGCCACCCGCACAGCCCACCTGCGCGACGGCGCGGCGGTCTGCGAATTCCTGGCATGGTTCGCGGACCAGGCCCCCGGCACGATCACCGAGATCGACGTGGTCACACAGCTCGAGGCGTGCCGCGCCGCGACAGGCGAGTTGCGCGACATCAGCTTCGACACGATCGCCGGGTCCGGCCCGCACGGGGCCTTGCCGCATTACCGCGTCAGCGAGACCAGCAACCGCACGCTGACCGATGGCGATCTGCTGGTGCTCGACAGCGGCGGGCAGTATCTCGACGGCACGACGGATGTCACTCGCACCCTGCCGGTGGGCGATCCCGGCGCGGCGGAACGAGAGGCCTTTACCCGGGTTCTGCAGGGCATGATCGCGATCTCGCGGCTGCGCTTTCCGAAAGGGCTGGCGGGGCGCGATCTCGAAGCCATCGCGCGCTATCCGCTGTGGCTGGCCGATCTCGATTACGGGCACGGCACCGGGCACGGTGTGGGGGTCTATTCATGTGTGCATGAAGGGCCGCAGCGGCTGTCGCGCACCTCGACCGTGCCGTTGGATCCGGGGATGATTCTCTCGAACGAGCCGGGCTATTACCGCGAGGGCGCGTTCGGCATCCGTATCGAGAACCTCGTCGTGGTCGAAGCGGCCACGCCGCTGCCCGGCGGCGACAAGGGCGACCGACTGACCTTCGAGACGCTGACCTATGTGCCGATCGACCGGCGCCTGATCGACACCGACATGCTGAGCGCGCCAGAGCGCGACTGGCTCGACCGTTATCACGCCGCCTGCCGCGAGAGGCTGACCCCCCTGCTGTCGCCTCACGCCCGGGACTGGCTGGAGAGGGCGACGCAGACACGCTGACACGGGTCTGTTAAGGTTCTGCGTCAGATGAGTGACCACAAGCGATGAAAAGGGATGGATCATGCCGAGGATAAAGATACGCAAGGCGACGGGCACCTGGTCGGTACGCGCCGGCGGGGCGGTCATCGCCGAAAGCCGCGACGCACTGGAACTGATCGAGGGCGAGAACGCCGCAGTGATCTACTTCCCGCGCGCCGATATCGCCATGGCCTTTCTCGACGAGGGCGACCGCACCAGCCATTGCCCCTTCAAGGGCGACGCGCGCTATTACTCCATCGTCACCAAGAGCAAGACGCTGGAAAACGCGGCGTGGAGCTATGAGGACCCGCTACCCGACGTGGCCGACATCAAGGACCATATCGCCTTCTATACCGGCGAGCTGGTCGCGGTGGAACAGATCTGAGCCGGGCGCCGGGGGCGGTCTGTTCTGAACGGGTGAGCACGCGGGCACTGCCGTCGCATGTCCGCGTGCCGGTGATCCAACTTGGCCGGGACCGAACCCGCGCGGGCGCGGCACAGGCAAAGGACATCCCGTCGGCATCGACCCCGAACCGGTCTCGGCCGCCCGAAGGCCCGGACGTTGCGGCCTGCAGCCGGCGTGATCGACCGCCAAAGCAACAGATCGTTTGAAAACGGGTCACCCCGCAGCTTGCTGTAGGCAAGCGGATCAAGGGATCCAAGCGTCACATCAACGTGGTCACATGCCGCCCCCTGATCATGCGCCGGGCGCTGGACGCCACAGATCATCAGGCGACGCAAGACGGCCACCGGCCTTGAAGGGCCACCGTGGCGATGGGTCTTCAAACACATCTTCGCCCTGGCCAAGTCGCTGTCAACGTCTGGCAAGATATTGAAATCATCCATCCATGTCGAACAGGCCACTCAGAACAGGCTGCCCTGGTCCTCGGGCGGGTCTTTCGGCCGGGCGGCGGGCTTGACCGGTTTGCGCGGCATCTCCGCGTCAGCCCCGACCCCGAGGATACCGTCGGCGAACTCGATCTCGAGCATCGCGGCCATGGCGGCGGCGTCGCGCGTGGTCACGAGCGAACCGTCGCCGCGCACCACCGCGTAGCCGCGCCGCAGGGTCGCCTTGTAACCGAGCGTCTCGCGCAGCCGGTCGAGCGTTTCCATCCGCTCGCGCCAGCCCTGCACCTGCCGATTTGCGGCATCCGAGAACCTTATGGTCAGCCGGTCGAGATCGCGCTTCCTCTGATCGATCTCGCGCGTCAGGGCGCGGGTATTCAGCCGCGCAGCGGTATCGCGCAAGCGCCGCCTGTCGCCCTCGACCGCGCGGCGCAACAGTGACGGGCGCAGCGCGCCGGCGCGTTCGGACAGCGCCACGCGGCGCATCTGAACCGTGCGGATCAACGCCGCCGGCAGACGCTCGGCCCAAGTATCGAACCGCTGGCGCGGGGTGTCGAGCAGCGTCTCGACACGCGGCAACGCGCGCGCCAGATCACGCAGGCGTTGCCCGCGCAGCCCGATCGCGTTGCCTTGCGCCTGGCTGAGCCGCGCTGCCTGCTTGTCGAGCCAGGCCAGCAGATCCAACCGCACCGGCACAGCCAGCTCGGCCGCCGCCGTCGGCGTCGGCGCGCGCTTGTCCGAGGCGAAATCGATCAGCGTCGTGTCGGTCTCGTGCCCCACCGCCGAGATCAGCGGGATGTCGCTGTCGGCGGCGGCGCGCACCACCGCCTCGTCGTTGAAGCCCCACAGATCCTCGACCGAGCCGCCACCGCGCGCGACGATGATCAGGTCGGGCCGTGGCAGGGGGCCACCCGGGGTCATCGCGTTGAAACCGTGGATCGCGCGCACGACTTCGGGCGCGCAGCGTTCGCCCTGCACCGCGACCGGCCAGATCAGCACCTTGCGCGGAAAGCGCTCGCGCAGGCGGTGCAGGATGTCGCGGATCACCGCGCCAGAGGGCGAGGTGACGACGCCGATGATCTCGGGGAGGTAGGGCAATGGCCGCTTACGGTCGGCGGCGAACAGCCCTTCGGCCTCCAGCGCCTTCTTGCGCTTTTCCAGCATCGCCATCAGCGCGCCGACGCCCGCCGGCTTGATATCCTCGATCACGATCTGGTAGCGCGACTGGCCGCCGAAGGTCGTCAGCCGGCCGGTCGCGACAACCTCCATCCCCTCTTCGGGTTGCACCGACAGGCGCGAGGCCACGCCTTTCCAGATCACGCCCGACAGCACCGAGCGATCATCCTTGAGATCGAGGTAGATATGGCCCGAGCGCGGCCGCGCGATGCGCCCCAGCTCGCCGCGCACGCGGACATGGCCAAACTCGCCCTCGATCACCCGCTTGATCGCGCCCGACAACTCGGAGACCGAGAATTCGGGCGCGTTTTCACCGGGCTCGGGATCGTCGATTAGATCGGACATGGCTTTGCCTTGTGTCTGTTGTCCGGCCACCCTAGAACGCGTGGCAGCCAAGGCCAAGACGGAGATGCGCGGCATGAACATCCTGATCCTCGGCGGCGGCGGCCGCGAACATGCCCTGGCCTGGGCGGTGCTGCAGAACCCCAAATGCGACCGTCTGATCGTGGCGCCGGGCAATGCCGGGATCAACATGATCGCCGAATGCGCCACGCTCGACCTGTCGGATGGCGGCGCGATCGCGGGGTTCTGCGAGGCGGAGGCGGTGGATTTCGTGATCATCGGCCCCGAGGCGCCGCTGGTCGCCGGGGTGGCCGACCGGCTGCGCGAGGGGGGGCTTCTGGTCTTCGGCCCCGGTGCCGAGGCGGCCCGGCTGGAAGCGTCCAAGAGCTTTGCCAAGACGATCTGCGATGCGGCGGGGGCCCCGACGGCGGCCTATGCGCATTTCACCGATCACGAGAGTGCGCGCGCCCATGTCGCGGCACAAGGCGCCCCGATCGTGATCAAGGCTGACGGGCTGGCCGCCGGCAAGGGCGTGGTCGTGGCCGAAACCGTGGATCAGGCGCTCGCCGCGCTCGACGACATGTTCGGCGGCAGTTTCGGTACCGCCGGGGCCGAGGTGGTGATCGAGGAGAGGATGACCGGCGAAGAGGCTTCGTTCTTCGTGCTGTGCGATGGCGAGACGGCGCTGCCCATCGGCACCGCGCAGGACCACAAGCGCGCCGGCGAGGGCGACACCGGACCCAATACCGGCGGCATGGGGGCCTTTTCGCCCGCCCCGGTGATGACCGACCAGGTCACCGAGGCGGCGATGAACGAGATCGTGCACCCGGTTCTGGCGGAAATGACGCGCC
The DNA here is from genome assembly GCF_037083785.1 of Roseovarius sp. D22-M7. Lineage (NCBI taxonomy): Bacteria > Pseudomonadati > Pseudomonadota > Alphaproteobacteria > Rhodobacterales > Roseobacteraceae > Roseovarius > Roseovarius sp. D22-M7. The sequence continues at coordinate 75,145 of NZ_JBAPKY010000007.1, read as the reverse complement.
GCGGCACGCCATATCAGGGCGTTCTGTTCGTCGGCCTGATGATCGAGAACGGCAAGCCCCGGCTGATCGAGTTCAACGTGCGCTTCGGCGACCCGGAATGCCAGGCGCTGATGATGCGGCTTGGCGGGCAGGTGCTGGACCTGATGCAGGCCGTGGCCGAGGGGCGGCTGGATCAGATGTCGGTGAACTGGGCCGAGGATCACGCCATGAGCGTGGTGATGGCCACGCGGGGATATCCGGGCGCCTACGAGAAGGGCAGCGTGATCGCGGGCCTCGAGACCTGCCCCGAAGACAGCTTCCACCAGGTCTTCCATGCAGGGACCGCGATGCGCGACGGGCGATACGTCGTCGATGGCGGGCGCGTTCTTGCGATCACCGCGCGCGGGGCGAGCCTGCGCGAGGCGGCCGACCGGGCCTATGCGATGGTCGACCGGATCGACTGGCCCGAAGGGTTTTGCCGCCGCGACATCGGGTGGCGGGCGCTCTGACGGCCCCGGATAGTTTCGCTGGAAATAAAGACGCCCGCGATCCAGAGGACGCGGGCGCGTTGTAAGGCTCAGATCTGTTTTTCGGGCATCTGCACGACCAGCCCGTCGAGCGCGTCGCTGACCTTGAGCTGGCAGGTCAGGCGCGACCGTTCGGGATCGGGCTGATAGGCGAAATCGAGCATGTCCTCTTCCATGTCCTCCCGCGCGGGCAGCTTCTCGACCCATTCGGGCGCAACATAGACATGGCAGGTCGAACAGGCACAGGCGCCGCCGCAATCGGCCTCGATCCCGGGGATGTTGTTGTCGCGCGCGCCTTCCATCACGGTCAGGCCGGTGGGGACCTCGACCTCGTGCCGCGTGCCGTTATGCTCGATATAGGTGATCCTGGCCATGGCTGGCATGCTCCCTTTGCTCGCGTGTCACCGGGCTACCTAGCCAAGCCCCCTGCCCGAGACCAGCCCCATTTGCGCCGTATCGGCAAAAGAGTTGCGACGCGTGGTATATGTTCTATTATTGTTCTCATGACCAATCCCCTGCCGCGACCGCCGTCCGCCCTTGTGGCCGACCAGCTTGACCGGGTGCCTGCAGGCGCGCGGATCACCGTGGCGGGACTGGTGCTTTTGCGGCAACGGCCCGGCACCGCGCAGGGCGTTGTCTTCGTGACGCTCGAGGACGAGACCGGCGTGGTGAACGTGGTGATCTGGCGCAATGTCTTCGAGAGATTTCGCCGCGCGGTGGTCTCGGGCCGGCTGTTGCGTGTGACCGGCCGGGTGGAGCGGCAGGCCGGCGTGGTGCACGTAGTTGCCGAGGTGATCGAGGACGTCTCGGGGCTGCTCGACCGTCTGAGCGATCCTGACAGCGGGCTATCGCAGCCCGCCACGGCGGGCTGAAACCGCGTTACAGCGACGCCTCGGGCCGGAAGCCGTCGGGGATCGCGTCGCGCCCGTCGAGCATCAGGTCGGCCATCACCTCGGCCACCTTCGGGGCCATGCCGAAGCCGATCTTGAACCCGCCATTGGCGATGAACTGGCCCGCATGCCGCGGATGCGCCCCGAGCATGGGTGCGCGGCTGCGGGCGCGGGGGCGTATCCCGGCCCAACGATCGATCACGCGCGCACTGGCAAGCGCGGGCACCGCCGCGACCGCGCGCGCGATCACCGCGTCGAGCTGGTCATCGGTGCTGGCGGGGTCGTCGTGATACCGCTCGGAGGTCGAACCGACGGCGGTGGTGCCATCCGCATGCGGCACGATATGCAGCCCGTCGGCGAAAAGCTGCGGCCGGTCGCGCGCGTCGAGATCCAGCAGCGCGGCCTGCCCCTTCATACCGCTGCCGACAAGCCTGGGATGCCCGGTGTTCAGCGCCTCGAGCCCGGCCACGCCCGTCGCCCAGAGCACGCGCCCCTCGTCCGGGCCGTCGCAAAGTACCTCTGCGCCCGTGGCCCGCAAGGCCGCGGCCAGTGCGTGGCAGGCGCGCCGGGGGTGCAGCCGCGCGCTGAGCGTGTCGTGAATGACATGCCCGGTCGGGCTGTGCGGGCACCAGTCGCCCCTCGCAGGTTCCACGCGCCAGGCGGCTTTGCCCTGCCACAGCCGACCCGCGCTGATCTCCCTGTCGCGCGCAAGCTTCAGCGCGGCCGCCTCGGTCACCGGCTGCACGCGGCCGGTTCGGGCATAGCCCGGCGACAGGCCCGACACCGACGCCACCTCGGCCCAGAAAGCCTCAGCCATGATCAGGCTGTCGAACTGGAACGCCTTCTTGTCGTTCCAGTTTTCCGGCACATGCGGGGCGAGGGCGCCGACGATACCGCCCGAGGCGCCCGCGCCGGGACCGTGCGGGTCGATCACCCGCACCTTCGCGCCACGCCGCGCACAGGCCCAGGCCACCGACAACCCGAAAATTCCCGCGCCGCGCACTGTCACATCAGCCGTTGTCATTCCGCTGCCTCCGCGCGATGCTCCACGTCGTTGCGCCTTCCCTAGAGGATCCCCGCATGCAGGACCATCCCGCCGATCTTGTCTGGCGTGACGGCGACGTGCCCGTCTCGACGCGGTTCGACGATCCGTATTTCAGCCTCGAGAACGGGCTGGCCGAGACGCGGCACGTCTTTCTGGCCGGCAACGACCTGCCGGCGCGGTTCCGCGACGGGTTTCACATCGCCGAGTTGGGCTTCGGCACCGGGCTGAACCTTCTGGCGGCACTCGCGGCCTGGCGCGCGGCGGGCGTTTCGGGGCGGCTGCACTACACCTCGTTCGAGGCCTGGCCGGTTGCGCCCGCAGACATGCGCCGGGCGCAAACCCGGTTTGCGGAACTGTCAGCAATCGCCGCCGAACTTGCGCCCTTCTGGCAGGCGCAGACGGGCCGGATCGAGCGGCCGGATCTCAGCTTCACGCTGGTCACCGGCGATGCACGCCGCACGCTAAGCCATTGGGATGGCATGGCGGATGCGTGGTTTCTCGACGGGTTCTCGCCGGCGAAGAACCCCGCGCTGTGGCAGCGAGAACTGATGGCGGAGGTCGCGCGCCACACGCCGATGGGCGGCACCGCAGCCACCTATACCGCCGCGGGCTTCGTGCGCCGCGGGCTTGCAGAGGCGGGTTTCCACGTGACACGGCAGACGGGATTTGGCCGCAAGCGGCACATGACCACGGCCGTGAAGGGCAGCGCATGACGGAACAGAACACCCGGCTCGGCATCTGGCTGATGGTGGCGACGACCTTCATCTTCGCGGTGCAGGACGGTATCTCGCGCCATCTGGCGGGGGAATACAACGTGCTGATGGTGGTGATGATCCGCTACTGGTTCTTCGCCGCTTTCGTGATCAGCCTGGCGGGCCGCAAGGCCGGCGGGTTGCGCGCCGCCGCGACCACCACGCAGCCGCTGATGCAGGGCTTTCGCGCGCTGCTGCTGATCACCGAGATCTGCGTGATGATCCTCGGCTTCACCCTGCTGGGGCTGGTCGAAAGCCACGCGGTCTTTGCCTGCTATCCGCTTCTGATCGCAGCACTTTCGGGGCCGGTTCTGGGCGAGCGTGTCGGCTGGCGCAGATGGGTCGCGATCGGGGTCGGCTTCATCGGGGTGATCATCATCCTGGAACCCGGCTTTGGCGTCTTTCAGCCGCAGGCAGTGGTGCCGTTCATCGCCGCGCTGATGTTCGCGCTTTACGGGCTGCTGACGCGCTACGTGGCCCGCGCCGACGATGCCGCGACCTCGTTCTTCTGGACCGGAACGGTCGGATCGGTGGGCATGACCGCCGTGGGCGTCTGGTTCTGGGAGCCGATGACCGCCCCCGACTGGGCGTGGATGGCGGCGCTTTGCGTCACCGGGGCGGCGGGGCATTTCACGCTGATCAAGTGCTACGAGGTCGCCGAGGCGAGCGCGGTACAGCCTTTCGCCTATCTGCAACTGCTGTTCGCCAGCACGCTGGGGATCCTGGTGTTTTCAGAGACCATCCGCCTGAACGTCGCACTTGGCGCGGCGCTGATCGTGGGCGCGGGGCTGTTCACGCTGTGGCGGCAGCGGCAGACCGTCGCGTGATCCCCGCGGCGGTCTAGCCGCGGCGAATATCCGCACCAAGCTGCGCCATCAGCGGCTCGAATATCGGAAATGAGGTGGCAATCGTGCCGGCGTCGTCGACACCGACCGGATCGGTGCTGGCCATGCCCATCACCAGGAACGACATCGCGATCCGGTGGTCGAGATGGCTGGCGCAGGTCTGACCGCCCGGGACATTGCCATGCCCGCGTCCCTCGACGATCCACCAGTCGGGACCGTCCTCGACGGTGACGCCCCCGGCGCGCAGACCGTCGGCCATCGCCGCGATGCGGTCGCTTTCCTTGACGCGCAACTCCTTGACCCCGCGCATCACCGTCTTATCGCGCGCAAAGGCGGCGACGACCGACAGCACGGGGTATTCGTCGATCATGCTCGCCGCGCGCTCGGGCGGCACGGTGATGCCGTTCATAGCGGGCGAGAAGCGCGCGCGCAGATCGGCCACCGGTTCGCCACCCTCCTCGCGCGGGTTCTCGTAGGTCAGGTCCGCGCCCATCTCGCGCAGCGTGGTGAACAGCCCCGCACGCGTGGGGTTGAGGCCGATATTGGGCACCAGCACATCCGATCCCGGCGTGATCAGCGCGGCACAGACCGGAAACGCCGCCGACGACGGATCGCGCGGCACATCGATTGCCTGCGGCGCAAGCTCGGGCTGGCCGGTCAGCGTGATGACGCACCCCTCCGGGGTCGTCTCGGTCACGATCCGGGCACCGAACCCGGCCAGCATGCGTTCGGTGTGATCGCGGGTCGCCTCGCGCTCGATCACCACGGTTTCGCCCGGCGCGTTCAGGCCGGCGAAGAGCACGGCGGATTTGACCTGCGCCGAGGGCACCGGCACGCTGTAGCGCACCGGCACCGGCTCGGCGGCCCCGAGGATCGTCATCGGCAGGCGCCCGCCCGCGCGCCCGAACGCCTGCGCTCCGAACAGCGCCAAAGGATCGGTCACGCGCGCCATGGGCCGCTTGTTGAGGCTGGCATCGCCGGTGAATGTGGCGGTGATGCCGGTGGTGGCCATCGCCCCCATGATCAGCCGCACGCCGGTGCCCGAATTGCCGCAATCGATCACCTGCGCGGGCTCGAAAAAGCCGCCCACGCCGACACCGTGCACCCGCCACGTGCCGTCCGCGTCGCGCACCACCTCGGCCCCGAAGGCCCGCATCGCCTTCGCGGTGTCGAGGACGTCCTCGCCTTCGAGCAGCCCGGTGATCACCGTCTCGCCCACCGACAGCGCTCCGAGGATCAGCGCGCGGTGCGAGATCGACTTGTCCCCCGGCACCTCGGCGCGCCCCCCCAGGGGCCCGCTTCGATGCGACGTCATGGGCGTCGGCATGGCGTGGCCGGACATGTGGCGGGGTCTCCTCATGATTGCGAAATCGCCTGCCTGATAGCGCAGGCAGGCGACCTCGTCCATCGCTCATCGGGGGTGACGGGGCTGTCAGCCCATGTCGAATACCAGTGGACGGATCTGCCGGAACTTGCCCGTCGCGTGCAATGCCTCGATGGCCGCCTTGGGCACCGGCGCATCGACATAGAGCAGTGCGATCGCCTCGCCGCCGGCATCGGAACGGCCGAGGGTGAAGTTGGCGATGTTGACGCCATGCTCGCCCATGGTGTTGCCGAGCGTGCCGATCATGCCGGGCTGGTCCTCGTTCGTGGTATAGACCATGTGGCGCCCGATCTCGGCATCGATGTTGATGCCCTTGATCTGGATGAAGCGCGGCTTGCCGTCCGAGAAGACCGTGCCGCCGATCGAACGCTCGCGCTTGGACGTGACCACGGTGATCTTGATATACCCCTCGAAGGCGCCGGACTTGTCCTGCCGTGTGGTGCTGATCCTGACGCCGCGTTCCTTGGCCACCACCGGGGCGGAAACCATGTTCACCTCGGGATTGACCGATTTCATGATACCCGCGACCGCGGCCGAAGTGAGCGCGCCGAGGTTCATCTCGCTGGCGACACCATCGTAAAGGATGTTGATCGCCTTGATCGGCTCGTCGGTCATCTGGCCGATGAAGTTGCCCAGGTGATCGGCCAGCTTGATCCACGGCCCCATGATCTTGGCCTCTTCGGCGGTGACCGAGGGCATGTTGATCGCGTTGGCGACGGCGCCGGTCAGCAGGTAATCCGACATCTGCTCGGCCACCTGCAGGGCGACATTTTCCTGCGCCTCGGTGGTGGCGGCACCCAGATGCGGGGTGCAGACGACGTTGGGCAGCCCGAAAAGCGGGTTCTCGGTCGCGGGTTCCTCGGCGAAGACATCGAGCGCAGCGCTGGCCACATGGCCCGACCTGATGAGATCGGCGAGGGCTTGTTCATCCACGAGGCCGCCGCGCGCGCAGTTGATGATCCGCACGCCTTTCTTGGTCTTCTCCAGCGCCTCGCGGCTGAGGATGTTGCGGGTCTGGTCCGTCATCGGCACGTGCAGGGTGATGAAATCGGCGCGCTTCAGCAGATCGTCAAGATGCTCGACCTTCTCCACGCCCATCTTGTCGGCCTTTTCCTGACCCAGAAACGGATCATAGGCGACCACCTTCATCTTGAGACCGCGTGCGCGGTCGCAGACGATGCCACCGATATTGCCGGCGCCGATCACGCCGAGGGTCTTGCCGGTCAGCTCCACCCCCATGAATTTCGACTTCTCCCACTTGCCGGCCTGTGTCGAGGCCGAGGCTTCGGGGATCTGCCGGGCGATCGAGAACATCATGGCGATCGCGTGCTCGGCAGTGGTGATCATGTTGCCGAAGGGCGTGTTCATCACGATCACGCCCCGTTGCGAGGCCGCGGCCTTGTCGATGTTGTCGGTGCCGATGCCGGCGCGTCCGATCACCTTGAGGTTCGTGGCGGCGTCGAGGATCTTTTCGGTGACCTTGGTCGCCGAGCGGATGGCGAGACCGTCGTAATCGCCGATCACCTCTGCCAGCCTGTCCTTGTCCTTGCCGAGGTCGGGCTGGAAATCCACCTCGATGCCGCGATCGCGGAAGATCTGCACGGCGGTTTCGGAAAGTTTGTCGGAGACGAGTACCTTGGGGGCCATTTCAGGGCTCCTTTGAGAAAAACCGTTGGGGGAGGGCCCGGATTCTCTGAAAGAATCCGGACAGATTTCTTTTCAAGAAATCGGGGTCACGCCGTCTCAGAGAGCGCCGCGATCTCGGTCTGATAGGCCCATTCGATCCACGGCATCAGCGCGGTGACATCGGCGGTCTCGACCGTGCCGCCGCACCAGATCCGCAAACCCGGCGGCGCGTCGCGATAAGAGCCGACGTCATAGGCCGCATCCTCGGCCTCCAGCCGCTTGACGACGGCCTTGGCGAAGGCGGCGCCATCGGTGATCCGGTCATCGGTGAATTTCAGGCACACCGACGTATTCGAGCGGATCGCGGGCTCATGCGCCAGGAAGGCCAGCCACGGGTGTTCCGCGACGAAGGCCTGCACCACCGCGAGATTGGCATAGGCCCGCTCGCGCAGGCCGTCCATGCCACCCACGCTGCGTGCCCAGTCGAGTGCCAGCAAGTAATCCTCGACCGCCATCATCGAGGGCGTGTTGATCGTCTCGCCCACGAAGATCCCCTCGTTCAGCTTGCCGCCCTTGGTCAGGCGGAAGACCTTGGGCAATGGCCAGGGCGGGGTGTAATTCTCGAGGCGTTCCACGGCGCGCGGGCTGAGGATGAGCATGCCATGCGCCGCCTCGCCGCCAAGCGCCTTCTGCCAGCTGAAGGTGGTCACATCCAGCTTGTCCCAGGGCAGGTTCTGCGCAAACGCGGCCGAGGTGGCGTCGCAGATCGTCAGGCCCTTGCGGTCGGACTTGATCCAGTCGCCATTGGGCACCCGCACGCCAGACGTGGTGCCATTCCACGTGAAGATCACGTCGTTGTCGGTATCGACGCTGTCAAGATCGACGATCTCGCCGTAGTCGGCGGTCTTCACCTCGGCATCGAGCTTCAGCTGCTTGACCGCGTCTGTGACCCAGCCCGCGCCGAAGCTTTCCCAGGCCAGCATCTCGACCCCGCGCGCACCAAGCATGGTCCACATCGCCATTTCCAGCGCCCCGGTATTCGAGGCCGGCACGATGCCGATCCGGTAGTCGTCGGGCACGCCGAGGATCTCGCGCGTGCCGTCGATCGCGGCCTTGAGCTTGGCCTTGCCCACGGCGGCGCGGTGCGAGCGACCAAGGGGCGCGTCCGAGAGCTTGTTCAATTCGAATGTGGGGGGTTTGGCGCAGGGGCCCGAGGAAAAACGCGGATTGGCCGGCCGCGTCGCCGGTTTCTGTATCGTCATCTCTGCTATCCTTCCAGATAAGCGCCCTTCGTTGGGGAAGGGTGTCCCGCAGATAGCAATACGTAGCTCCCCGCTCTTTCGCAAGTGCAGAAATGACGCTAAAGCGTCACCTGCGGGAAAAATGCGACATCTCGCCTCCACGATCGGAAACCTGCGCCATGCCTGCCTCATTGTTCATCACCACCCTGATCGCGCGCCCCGGCACGCTGGACCCCGCCCTTGTCACCTCCCTGCGCCATGCCTGGGGCGGCGGCGAGGCGGTGTGGCTCGCCCCCGGCACGGCGGCGGAATTCAGGATGCCCGAGGTCCCGGGCAATCGCGGCGAGGTCTGGCAGGATCTGCAGACCCAAGGCGTCGATCTGGTGGTCCAGCCCGGCGCGGGACGTCGCAAGCGGATGCTGCTCGCTGACATGGACAGCACCATGATCGAGCAGGAATGCATCGACGAACTGGCAGAGGTCGCCGGCGTCGGGCCCCATGTGCGCGACATCACCGCCCGCGCGATGAATGGCGAGCTGGATTTCGAGGGGGCGCTTCTGGAACGCGTGGCGCTGTTGAAGGGCCTGCCCGATCGCGTGATCCGCGAGGTTCTCGACACGCGCATCACCTATACGCCCGGCGGCGCGGAACTGGTGGCGACGATGCGCGCGCAGGGCGCCTACACGGCGCTGGTGTCGGGCGGGTTCACGGCGTTCACCGGGCCGGTGGCGGCGCATCTCGGCTTTGACGAGCATCGCGCCAACACGCTGCTGGCCGCGGATGGCAGCCTTTCGGGGGACGTGGCCCGGCCCGTTCTGGGGCGCGCGGCCAAGGTGCAGGCGCTGAAAGAGATCACCGCGCGGCTGGGGCTGTCCGAGGCCGAGGTGATCGCGGTCGGCGACGGGGCCAACGATCTCGGGATGCTGGGCCGCGCCGGCACCGGCGTCGCGCTGCACGCCAAGCCGTCGGTCGCGGCGCAATGCGATATCCGCATCCATCACGGCGACCTGACCGCACTGCTCTACGTGCAGGGCTACCGCCGGGAAGAGTTCGCGCCCCGCCCCTGAAGCCGCGCGCCTGCCGGACCGGGGCGCACGCCCGCACGCCCCGGTCCGCGAGCGACCTGGCGGCGATCACTCGTCGCCCGCGGGCAGGATCCCCTCCTCCTGTGCCGCGGCCAGTTCGTCCTGGCTCAGCGCGCCATCGGCGTTGGTGTCGGCCTCCATGAAGGCATCGACCGACACGTCGGGCATGGCCGCCTGGAACTCGGCCATGGTGACGAAGCCGTCGCCGTTGGCGTCCAGCGTGTCGAAATCCAGACCCTGCGCCAGGGCGGGCAGCGCGAGGGTCATGGCAAGGCCTGTCGCCAGCATTTTCTTGGTCATCTCGATCATCCTCCGATTTCGGGTTGCGAAGGCGCGATTGCATCCTCCGTTCCCGCAGGATGGGCGGACGGGCGGCACCTGTCAGCCGCGCCGCCGGGGACAGGCCGATCTCTGCGGAACCCGGCCGAAACCGGGGATGCGCTTGAGCGGGCGAACGCCGCCGCTGTACGGCCTGCGAAACCCCGCCCATGCGACGCGCGTGTTTGAGCGGACCCCCGCCGTTACGACCGCCGCGCCGCCATCGGCGGATGCGCGCCGGCCCGGGCGATACGCGCCCTCGGGCGAGGGCCGCGGCTGGCGCAATCATGCCGGTCTCGATCCCGCGCCAGCGGCGCGCGGGTGCTGAATTACCGCCTCGTGCCCCAGGTCATGCCGGCCTTCTGGGGGATTTCCGTGTTTCGCTGGGACATCGACATCCGCGAAAGCACGATCCTCGGGCTGGTGGGCGCGGGCGGCATCGGGCTGAAACTGCAAGCCTCGCTCAACACGCTGGCATGGAGCCAGGTGACCGTGATCCTGCTGCTGATCCTCGCCAACGTGGTGCTCAGCGAATGGGTCTCGGCCCGCATGCGCCACGCCATCATCTGACGAGCGCCCGACCGCTCAGGGCGTGGGCAGCGCATCGAGATGGCTCTGCACTGTGGCAATATGTGGATGATCCTCAGGCAACGTGGCGCGAAAGATCGCCAGCGCCTGCTCTAGCATCTCGCGCGCTTCGTCGACCCGACCGCCCTTACCCAGAAGGCTGCCGAGGTTGACGAGATGAACGCCATAGTCCGGATGCCCCTCGCCGATGGTCGCGCGGTCGATCTCCAGCGCCTCGCGGTAAAGCCCCTCGGCCTCCCCATACCGTCCCTGCGCTTGCACCACCCCCGCGAGGTTGTTGAGGTGGATGGCATAATTCGGATGCTTCTCGCCGATGGTCGCGCGGCCGATCTCCAGCGCCTCGCGGTAGAGCCCCTCGGCCTCATCATACCGCCCCTGTGCCTTCACCACGCCCGCGAGGTTGTTGAGGCGGGTGGCATAGGCTGGATGCCCCTCGCCGAGGGTCGCGCGCCCGATCTTCAGCGCCTCGCGGTAAAGCCCCTCGGCCTCGGCATACCGCCCCTGCGCCTGCGCCACGAGCGCGAGGTTGTTGAGGCGGATGGCATAGGCTGGATGCCCCTCGCCGAGGGTCGCGCGGGTAATGTCCAGCGCCTCGCGGTAAAGCCCCTCGGCCTCGGCATACCGCCCCTGCGCCTGCACCGCGCCCGCGAGGTTGTTTAGGTCAATGGCATAGCCCGGATGCCTCTCGCCGATGGTCGCGCGGCCGATCTCCAGCGCCTCGCGGTAGAGAGCCTCTGCTTCCTCGCTCCTGCCGAGCTTTCCATTGTTGATGGCGTGCTCGTTCAGGGCCGCTGACAATAACTGCTGATCGTCACTCGTCCGTGCTAGCGCAACAAACTCGCCGCTGAAGCGCGCCGCAATCTTATATAAGCCCGACCGCTCCGCATAATCACTCGCTTTGCGGAGGTGCTGCGTCGTTGGCGACAGTTCGGCGGCACGCTTGTAATGGGTATAGGCATCGTGCCAGCGCACCTCGGCCTCGGCCACTTCACCCCGGCCATATGCGGCACGGGCCGTTTCCTGGACGGCGAGTTCATTGCGCGCCTCGATCTCCGCGAAGATATCATCCGCGATAGAGTAATCGCCCTGCTCGAGCGCCGTCTTGGCCTCCCTGATGCGGTCACCGCCGATATGATTGCCCTCGCGGTCGAGCAGCGCTTCGAGGTCGGCGATGCGCTCGCGGGCCTCCGCGAGGGACTTTTCCGGATTTGCGATCTGGCTTTTTAACTCGGCGATTTGCGCGGTGAGCTGGGTCTTTTCCTCCTCATGGGCGGAAGCTAGTTTGGCTTCGAGTTGGTCCTCGCGTTTCTGAAGGATGGTCAGGTGTTGATCCATCGTCAGCAATTCGCCGGTTGGGATGGAAGGCGGGGCATTACCTTCAGGCCGCTTTGGGAAAAAGAACCGCAGCACGCCCCAAACCGCACCCAGAATAACTCCAGCGACGGCAAGTAGGGTTCCAACGACAGTCGCAATTGCAACCGCGCGGCTCTGGTTGTCCTCGTTGCCGAACCACGCCCAAATGGCGTTGCCGATTTCCACCAGTTGATCTATCAAGATCCTCCCCCCGGTCCCGCGCTGTGCCGACCCTATCCGACACCTGCGGAAATGGAAGGGGGCGTCATCCTCCGGCTCGACCGGAGGATCTGTTGGCGGGGAGATCCTCGGGTCGAGCCCGAGGATGACAGGGGCGGCGGCGTCAGCGCAGCTTCAGCGTCGCCAGCCCGATCATCGCCAGTATCAGCGCGATGATCCAGAAGCGGATGACGATCTGCGGCTCGGCCCAGCCCTTCTTCTCGTAGTGGTGGTGGATCGGCGCCATCAGGAACACCCGCTTGCCGGTGCGCTTGAAGTAGAGCACCTGCACGATCACCGACAGCGCCTCGGCCACGAACAGCCCGCCGACGATGCCCAGCACCAGCTCGTGCTTGGTGGCCACGGCGATGGCCCCCAAGGCCCCGCCAAGCGCCAGCGACCCGGTATCACCCATGAAGACCGCCGCGGGCGGCGCGTTGTACCACAGAAACCCAAGCCCGCCGCCCACGAGGCCCGCGACGAAGATCAGGATCTCGCCCGTGCCGGGCACGTAATGCAGCCCGAGGTAATCGGTGAAGTCGGTGCGCCCCACGGTATAGGCGATGATGCCAAGCGCGCCCGAGGCGATCATCACCGGCATGATCGCCAGCCCGTCGAGACCGTCGGTCAGGTTCACCGCGTTGGCAGCACCCACGATGACGATCATCGCGAAGGGGATGAAGACCACGCCCATGTTCACCAGCACATCCTTGAACACCGGCAGCGCCAGTTGAAGCTGCAATTCCGACGGGTGGTGCCAGCTGGCCCAGCCCGCCGCCAGCAGCGCGATCGCGAAGCCCACGCCCAGCCGTACCCGCCCCGGCACGCCCTTGACGTTGCCCTTCGACACCTTGGCGTAATCGTCGAGAAAGCCGATCAGGCCAAAGGACAGCGTCACGAACACCACCAGCCAGACATACGGGTTGTCGAGCCGCGCCCAAAGCAGCGTCGAGGTCAGCAGCGCGCCGACGATCAGCAGCCCGCCCATGGTCGGCGTGCCCGCCTTGGACAGATGCGAGGCCGGGCCGTCGCTGCGGATCGGCTGGCCCTTGCCCTGCCGGCGGCGCAGCGACAGGATCAGCGGCGGGCCGAACAGGAAGCCGAAGACCAGCGCGGTCATGAACGCGCCGCCCGCGCGGAAGGTGATGTAGCGGAAAAGGTTGAAGAAATCCCCGCCATCCGACAAAAGCGTCAGCCAATAGAGCATCTATGCGGTTCCTTCCCGGCCGGGGATTTCCTGATCGAGCTTGCGGATCGCCTGCACAACCGCCGCTAGCCCGGTGCTGAGCGAACCCTTGACCAGCACCACGTCGCCCGCATCCAGATCGTGGCGCACGCGCGCGGCCATCTCCTGCGCGGTGTCGCAATGGCGCCCGCGCTTGCGCGCCGGCAGCGACTGCGCCAGCCCCTGCATCAGCTGCCCGACGGTGTGGACCACGTCGATACCCGCCATCGCGGGATGATCCGCAAGCGCGCGGTGCATCTCGGGGGCCTCGGGGCCCAGTTCCTTCATGTCGCCCAGGTAGGCGATGCGCCGCCCGCGCGCGACACGGCCGATATCATGCGTGACCCGCGCGGCAGCCAGCACCTCGAGTGCTGCGGCGACCGAGGTCGGGTTGGCGTTGTAGCTGTCATCGTAAAGCAGCACGTTATGCGCCTCGTCCGCGCGGTCGAGCCGGATCACCTCGCGCGCGCCGCGGCCCTTGTAGGGCGTCCACTGCCCCAGCGACATCACCGCAAGTGCGAGGTCGAGATCCAGCGCGCGCGCCGCGGCCAGCACCGCGAGGCCATTCATCGCGAAATGCCGCCCCGGGCTCTTGATGCGAAAGAGGATGCGCTCGCCGCTCATCTCGGCCTCGGCGATGGTCCGGTCATCGACCAGCCGCACGGATTTCATGCGGCACTCAGCCCCCGTGGTGCCGAAGCCCACGACATGCGCGCCCGCAGCATCCGCGGCAGCGCGCAGGATCGGCGTGGTCTCCAGATCGGCGTTGAGGATCGCAGTGCCCCCAGACTCCAGCCCCTCGAACAGGCTGGCCTTTTCGCGGGCGATGCCGTCGAGATCCTCGAACGCCTCAAGATGGGCAGCAGCGACGGTGGTGACGATGCCGACATCGGGGCGCGCCAGCCGCGCCAGCGGCGCGATCTCGCCGGGATGGTTCATGCCGATCTCGATCACCGCGAACTCGGTGTCCTTGGGCATCCGCGCCAGCGTCAGCGGCACGCCCCAGTGGTTGTTGTAGCTGGCCTCGGCGGCATGCGTCCGGCCCTGCGCGCCGAGGACATCGCGCAGCATCTCCTTGGTCGAGGTCTTTCCGACCGATCCGGTGACGGCGACCACCCGCCCCTGCATGCGGGCGCGCCCCGCGGCGCCCAAGGCCTCGAGTGCCGCCTGCACGTCCTCGACGACCAGCAGCGGCGCGTCCGCCGGTACGCCGTCGGGGACATGGTCGACCAGCGCCGCCGCGGCCCCCTTGGCCAGCGCGTCGGCCACGAAACCGTGCCCGTCGCGCGCCGCGCGTAGCGCCACGAAAAGATCGCCGCGCGCCAGCGTGCGGCTGTCGATCGACAGACCGTGTGCGGTCCAGTCGGCCGTGGCGCGCCCGCCGGTGGCCGCGGCCGCATCGCGCGCGGTCCAGAGGGTCAAACCCGCCCCCGATCCAAGACCGACACCGCAAGGCTGGCCTGTTCGGCATCATCAAAGGGCAGCACGTCGTCGCCGACGATCTGGCCGGTCTCGTGGCCCTTGCCGCAGATCAGCAGCGCGTCGCCGGGGCCGAGCACGTCGACCGCGCGCAGGATCGCCTCGGCCCGGTCGCCCACTTCCAGCGCGCCGGGACAACCCTGCAGCACGGCGGCGCGGATGCGCGCGGCATCCTCGGTGCGGGGGTTGTCGTCGGTCACGATCACCCGGTCGGCGAACTCGGCTGCCGCCTGCCCCATCAGCGGGCGCTTGCCGCGGTCGCGGTCGCCGCCCGCGCCGACGATGGCGCAAAGCCGCCCCATCACGTGCGGGCGCATCGCCTTGAGCGCAGTGGCCACGGCATCGGGGGTGTGGGCGTAATCGACGAACACCGCGGCACCGTTCTCGCGCCGGGCGGCCAGTTGCATGCGCCCGCGCACGGTGCGCATTTCGGGCAGGGTCAGGAACACCCGCTCGGGATCGGCGCCGGCGCCGATCGCAAGCCCGACCGCCAGCAGGACGTTCTCGGCCTGGAATCCGCCGATCAGGTCGAGCCGCACCTGGTGCGTGCTGTCCTCCCAGTCAAAGCGCAGCACCTGGCCCGTCACGTCAAAGCGTTGCGCCACGAGATGCAGATCGGCGCCGGGCCGGCGACCGACGGTGATCAGGTCCTGGCCCCTTGCTGTCGCGATCTCGGCCATGCCGGTGCCGCGCGGGTCGTCGATATTGATGACCGCGACGCCGTCCTCGGGCAGAACGCGGCTGAACAGCCCGGCCTTGGCGTCGAAATACGCCTCGAAATCGGCGTGGTAATCGAGATGATCCTGCGTGATGTTGGTGAACCCCGCCGCGACCAGACGCACGCCGTCCAGCCGCTTCTGCGCCAGCCCGTGCGAGGAGGCCTCCATCGCGGCATGGGTGACGCCCGACGCGGCGCAGTCAGCCAGCAGGCGGTGCAGGGTGATCGGCTCTGGCGTGGTATGGGTCATCGGGGCGCGCACCGCCCCCTCGACCCCGGTTGTCCCGAGATTGACGGCATCATAGCCCAGACGCTCCCAGATCTGGCGGGTGAAGGTCGCCACGGACGTCTTGCCGTTGGTGCCGGTGACGGCGACGGCGACCTCGGGCTGCGCGCCGGACCAGAGCGCGGCGGCGAAGGCCAGCGTCTGGCGCGGATCCTCGGCCACCACGAGGGCCGCGTCGCTGGCCGCCAGTGCCTCATGGGCAAGGCGCGCGCCCTGCGGATCGGTCAGCACCGCCGCAGCCCCCTGGTCGAGCGCCGTGGCGATGAACGACGCGCCATGCGCGCGGACCCCCGGCAGGGCCGCGAACAGCATGCCCTCGCGCACCGCGCGGCTGTCGACGGCCAGCCCCGTCACCTCGACCTGCCGGCCCGCCATCGCGGTCAGGCCCAGTTCCGCCAATGTCTTGATCTGCCCCGCCACGACACGCGCCCCGCTTTTTCCGCTTCAGTTGGATGCCCGCGTTATAGCAGCCAGATCGGCGGGTTCAATCGCGGGCCGCAGCCCCAGAAGCGGCGCCACGCGGCGGATCACCTCGGCGGCGACCGGCACCGCGGTCCAGCCGGCCGTGCGACGCGGCTTTTCGCCCGAGGTCTCGACCGGCTCGTCGAGGGTGACCACCAGAACGTAGTCCGGGTCATGGGCGGGAAAGACGCTGGCGAAGGTGGCGATCACCTTGTCGTCGTAATACCCGCCGGTGGGCCTCGGCTTGTCGGCGGTGCCCGTCTTGCCGCCCACGGCATAGCCCGTGACCTCGCCAAGGCTCGCGGTGCCCTCGGTCACCACCCGGCGCATCATCCGGCGCATCGCGCCCGCGGTCGCCTCGGACATCACCCGCTCGCCCGGTGCCGCCGCTTCGCCATGCAGCAGCGTCGGCACCACCCGCCGCCCGCCATTGGCGATGGTGGCATAGCCGGCGGCCAGATGCATCGGGCTGGTCGACAGGCCATGCCCGTAGGAGATCGTCATCGTCGAGATCTCGGACCAGTTCTTCGGCAGCAGCGGGCTGCTGCCCGACGCCTCGGTGATCTCCAGCGGCGAAGCTTCCATGAAGCCCAGATCGTCGAGGAAGGCGCGCTGCCGCGCGGCACCGATATCCATGGCGATCCGGGCGGTGCCCACGTTCGAGGATTTCACGATCACCTTCTCGACGCTCAGTTCGGGGCCGTAATTGCGGAAGTCGCGGATCCGGAACCGGCCCCACGTCAGCGGGGTCTCGGTGTTGACCATGGTGGCGGGGCCCACGAGGCCCAGCTCCAGCGCCTGCGCGATGGTGAACACCTTGAACACCGAGCCCAACTCGTACACGCCCTGCACCGCACGATTGAACAGCGGGCTGTCATCCTGGTTGCCGCTGGTGGGCACGGCGGGGCGGTCGTTGGGGTCGAAATCTGGCAATGAGGCCACGGCGACCACCTCGCCGGTATCGGCCTCCATCAGGATGCCCGACGCGCCCTTGGCGTTCATGATCTTCATGCCGCCTTGCAGCACCTGCTCCATCGCGGCCTGCACGCTGAGATCCAGCGACAGCGTCAGGGGCTCATGCGCGCGGGCCGGGTCGCGCAGCCGGTCGTCGAGATGCTTCTCGATGCCCGCGACGCCCACCACCTCGGCGGCATGCACGCCCTCGCGCCCGAAACTGGCGCCGCCCAGCACATGCGCGGCCAGCCGCCCATTGGGGTAAAGCCGCATCTCGCGCGGGCCGAACAGCAGCCCCGGCTCGCCGATATCGTGCACCGCCTGCTGCTGCTCGGGGCTGATCGTCTTCTTGACCCAGAGAAACTTGCGGTCGCCGGTAAAATCGCGCAGCAGCCGGTCACGGTCGAGATCGGGAAAGATCTCGACCAGCTTGTCGGCGGCGGCGGCGGGGTCGATCAGGTCCTCGGGCTGGGCGTAAAGGCTGTAGGTGTCGAAATTGGTGGCAAGGATGCGCCCCTGCCGGTCGGTGATGTCGGCGCGCTGCGCGAGGATGCCGGCGCCCGCGACGCTGGTGCGCGGCTCGCCCGGCTCGGATTGCGCGAGGATCGCCATGCGCCCGCCAACCAGAACGAAGGCGCACAGGAAGGCGCCTGCCAGAACCAGAAGCCGCCCCTCGGCGCGGCGCCGGGCGCGGTCGCGCATCTCCTCATGGCGCAGGCGGATGTTCTCGCGCTCGATCGCATCGGGGTTCTCGCCCCGGCTGCGGGCCTCGAGGATCCGGGCGAGCGGGCGCAGCGGGATGCGGGTCATTGCGCGGGCTCCATGTTCGACACGTCGACGGGGTTGGTGATCGGCAGCCGTGGCGGCGCGGGGAAGGCCACCTGGTCGATGCGCCCGAACTGGTCGGGCTGCATCGGCATCAGCTCCAGCGTGTCGTAATTCAGCTCGACCAGGTCCATCAGCCGGTCGGGCCGGTTGAGATAGGCCCATTCGGCGTTGAGCACCCGCAGCCGCTGGCGCGCCTCGGCGATCGATTGCTGCAGCTGCTGCGCGCGGGCCTGCGCCTCTTGCGTGCGGTAATTCTCGCGGTAGGCCCAGAAGGCAAGGCCGATCACCGCCAGCGATGTGAGAACGTAACCGAGGCTGCGCATCATGTCCCCCGCCGCAGCATCGGCATCCCGAGCACGCCGCGATCCACGGGCCCCGCCGGCGCGGCGGTGCGGGTGGCCACGCGCAGCTTGGCGCTGCGCGCCCGCGGGTTCTCGGCCAGCTCGGTTGCGTCGGGGCCGATGGCCTTGCGCGATTTCAGGGTGAATTGCGGATCGGGCCGGGCGCTCGCGGGGGCATGGCGGCTGCCGCCCCCCATCGCCCCGGCGCGCGCCTGCAGGAAGCGCTTGACCATCCGGTCCTCGATGGAATGGAAGGTCACCACCGCCAGTTGCCCGCCGGGGCGCAGCGCGCGCTCGGCGGCCTCCAGCCCGTCGATCAGCGCGGCGTACTCGTCATTGACGGCAATGCGGATCGCTTGGAAGCTGCGCGTCGCGGGATGGGTCTGGCCCGGCTTGGGGCGCGGCAGGCAGCGCTCGACGATATGCGCCAGATGCAGCGTCGTCTCGATCCGCGCCTCGGATCGCGCCCGCACGATGGCGCGCGCGATCCGGCGGCTCGCGCGTTCCTCGCCGTAAAGATAAAGGATATCGGCCAGCTCGGCCTCGGGCGTGTCGTTGACCAGATCGGCGGCGCTCGGGCCCGCCTGGCTCATCCGCATGTCGAGCGGGCCGTCCTTCATGAAGGAAAACCCTCGCCCCGCCTCGTCAAGCTGCATCGACGACACCCCGAGATCCAGCACCACACCGTCAAGATCCGTGGCAAGCGCGTCCATCTGCGCGAAATTGCCCTCGACCAGCTCCAGCCGGTCGCCAAACTCGGCACCCCAGCCGCGCGCCATCGCCAGCGCGTCGGGGTCGCGGTCCACGCCGATCACCTTGTCGGCGCCGGCCTCCAGCAGGCCGCGGGCATAGCCTCCGGCCCCCAGCGTGCCGTCCAGCCAGACGCCCGACACCGGCGCCACCGCCGCCAGAAGCGGGCGCAACAGCACCGGCACATGCGGGGCGTCCGAGGGCGTGCGGGCGGCCGCGGCCATCGCTCAGACCCCCTCGGGGTTGTCGAGCAGCGACAGCGGGTCGAAATCCTCGGGCTGCTGTTGCAGCCAGTCCTCGGTCTTCGGGGCCTCCTCGGCGGCGTAGGTCTCGGGGTTCCAGATCTGGAAGGTGTCGCCGGCGGCGATGAAAAGCGCCTCGCCCCGAAGCTGCAGCTTCTCGCGCAGCTTGGCGGGCAGCACCAGGCGCCCGGTCTCGTCGATGCTGGTGGGATGGCTGTGGCCGTGCATCACGGATTGCAGGATCTTGCGCGCGTTCGAGCCGCGCGGCAGCGCGGCGATCTTGGCATCGACCTCCTGCATCGCATCCATGGTGTAGCACTCAAGGCATTTGCGGCGCGGATCGCCGTAGACGATCACCAGTTCGGGGTTCAGCCCGTCGGTCCAGTTCGGGTCGGAGGCCTCGATGACGCGGCGAAACAGAGCCGGGATAGAGACCCGGCCCTTGCCGTCCACCTTGTGCGTGCTCTGGCCTCTGAATACCCGACCCACTGCCTCGCTGGTCCTTCTTGCACCCCCGGCCCGTGAAAAACTTTCTTCGTCGCATACGAAAACAGCGGGTTGATCTGCTGCCACCGATCAACCCGCCGCCCTCGTCCCGTCTTGCGGGGTGTCCGACTGCGCGCGCCACCTGGGGGGATGTCTGCTCGCCCGCGCGCCGGATCTCTTTGTGCGATGAAACCGGGTGCCTGTATGAAACCTGACTTGGGAGTTTTCGGGGTCTTGGCGCCCCTGTGTGATCCCGTCCTCATCGTATGTCCTGTATACTATGGGAATACCTCCCATGGCAACGAATTTCTGACTGGACTTGGCATGAAATGACCCTCAAAGCGGTTAATAATGATTAATTCGACCGTCTTTTGCAGCTTTTTATGGCTTATATGGGTAATATTGCGATCACCACCACAATATAGGTACCTATTTCAGGCGTGCTACGATTTCCCATGAATTCCAAGAAAATTCCATCAAGCCCATGGAAATCCCTGGATCGACGAGGTGCGGGGCGCAATCCTGCACGGTTTTCACCCCGGATCGCCCGCCATTCACAGGAACTTGATTCGCCGCGCGGGAATTGGTGCTGCCCTGCTGCGGCACGGCCCACGATTTCCCATGCGTTCCACGGAATCCCGCCCGGTCCCGGCCACCACGCTTGAACGCGGCGCTCCTATCCGTTGAAAAGGGGAAAGGGCCCGGCGTCAGGCCACTGCGTGGCTCAGCCGTCCAGCCATTTGTACATCACCCGCGCATCGACCAGCCCCGCTTCGGGGTGCCGAAAGGCGCGCGGCAGCCGGCCCACGGTCTCGAAGCCGAGGTCCTGCCACAGCGCGATCGCGCCGCGATTGGTCTCGACCACGAAGTTGAACTGCATGGCCAGGTATCCCATGGCGCGCGCCTCGTCCTCGGCGCGCAGGCACATCGCCCGCGCGAGACCCTGCCCGCGGGCCCGCTCGGCCACGACGAAGCCCGCATTGCAGACATGCGCGCCGCCGCCCGGCAGGTTGGTCTTGATGTAGAAGGTACCGCAGATCTCGCCCGCGACCTCGGCCACATAGATGGCGCGCGGGGCCTCCATCCACAGCGCGTACGCGCCCGCGCGCGACAGCCCCGGATCGATCGCGTAAGTCTCGCCCGCGCGGATCACGCAGCGCAGCATCGGCCAGAGCGTGGCGAAATCCGCAGCCCCCGCCGCGCGGATCGCGACCCGCCCGGCACGGCCCTCCTCACGGCCCGGCTCAGGCGTTGACATCGACCACGACGCGGCCCTTGACCTGACCGTTCAGGATGTCGCGTCCCAGACCCGGCAGATCGCCCAGGCACGCGGGCTGCACCATCTCTTCAAGCTTCTCCATCGGCAGATCGCGCGCGATACGCTCCCAGGCGCGCAAACGATTGTCGTAGGGTTGCAGCACGCTGTCGATGCCCAGCAGGTTCACGCCGCGCAGGATGAACGGCGTGATCAGCGCGCCCTCGATGGCGGCCCCGCCGGCCAGCCCGATCGCGGCGACCGAGGCGCGCATATGCATCTGCTTCAGCACGCGGCCCAGCATCGCCCCGGCCACGGCATCGACGCAGCCCGCCCAGGTCTCGGCCTCCAGCGGCTTCTTGCTGACCTCGGAAAGCTCCTCGCGCGGCACGATCCGGGTGGCGCCGAGACCGCGCAGATACGCCTCCTGCTCGGGGCGCCCGGTAACGGCGGCCACCTCGTGCCCCAGATGCGCAAGGATCGCGGTCGCCACCGATCCCACGCCGCCCGCAGCCCCGGTCACCAGCACCGGCCCGTCGCCAGGGCTCAGCCCGTGATCTTCCAGCGCCATCACCGCCAGCATCGCGGTGAACCCGGCGGTCCCCACCGCCATCGCCTGACGCGTGTCGAGACCCTCGGGCAGCGGCACCAGCCAGTCGGCCTTCACGCGCGCCTTCTGCGCGTACCCGCCCCAATGCGCCTCGCCGACGCGCCAGCCGGTCAGCACCACCTTGTCGCCGGGCTTGTAGCGGTCGTCGTCGCTGGTCTCGACGGTGCCGGCGAAATCGATCCCCGGCACGTGCGGGTACTTGCGCACAAGGCCCCCGCCCGGGCCGATGCACAGCCCGTCCTTGTAGTTCAGCGTGGAATACTCGACCGCGACCAGAACCTCGCCCGTCGGCAGGTCCGCGTCCGAGATCTGCTTGACCGCGGCGGATGTCTTGCCGCTTTCCTCGTCCTTCTCGACGACCAGTGCGTTGAACATGTCTCTCTCCTTTCGCAATCGCAGGGCCAGCCCCCTGCTTCATCTTGCCGGAAATACTCCGGGGAGCGCGAGGGGCTGGCCCCTCGCTCCCACGCTCGAAGGCCGCTCAGGCCCAGAACCGCTCTTGCACGACCCCGCGCCGCTCGCCGTCCGGGGCCACGATCCGCAACTCCGTCCCCGGATCCCAGTCGGTCATCCGCACCATGCCGATGGCGACGTTGGTGCCATGATCGGGCGACCACGCGGCGGAACTCACACGGCCCACGCGCCGGCCCTTGGCCGACAGCACCGGCCACCACTCCACACAGGGCGGCACAGCCGCCCCGTCGATGGCGATCGCACAGACCTGCTGCACGGGGCCCTCCTTGGCCACCCGCAGCAGCGCGTCGCGCCCGATGCAGCCGATCGCGGTATGGGTGTTGCAGAACCGGCCCAGCCCGCATTCATGCGGCGTGTTGTCATCGGTCATGTCGTTGCCGTAGCTCAGCAACCCGCCCTCGATCCGCTCTATCAGGTTGGGACAGCCCGCGCGCACATCCCATGGCGTGCCGGCCTCCATCAGCGCCTGCCACAAAGGCATGCCGATATCGCCGCCCTCGACGTAGATCTCGAACCCGCCCTGCTTGGAATAGCCCGAGCGCGCGATCACCATGTCGCGGCCCTGGAAATCGAAATGCCCGAAGCGAAAGAAGCGGATGTTCCGCACCGCGTCGCCGAAGACCGCCACCATCAACTCCTCGGCCTGCGGGCCCTGCACGGCCAGCGGGCTGACATCGGGCTCGTCCACCAGCACATCCAGACGCCAGCCATGCGCCGTCGCCCGCACCCAGTAGAGAAGATCCGAATCGGCGATCGAGATCCACCAGCGATCCTCGGCCAGCTTCACCGCCACCGGATCGTTCAGCATGCCGCCCGTCTCGTCGACGATCGGCACATAGGCGCATTGCCCGGGCATCATCCCGCGCAGGTCGCGCGGCGTCAGCATCTGCATCAGCCGCCCGGCATCGGGGCCGCGCAGCTCCACTTGCCGCTCGCAGGCCACGTCCCAGACCTGCACCGCCTCCTTCAGATGCCGGTAATCCTCCTCGATGGAGCGGAACACCGTCGGCAGAAGCATGTGGTTGTAGACGGTATAGGCCTGCACCCCCGCCGCCTCGACGCCCTCCGAGAACGGCGTGCGGCGCAACCGGCGCGACAGCGACAGGCGCGGCGCGGGGCTCATGCCGCCTCCGGGCCGGGCATCAAGACCCGCTCCGCTATCGGCGCCGCCAGCAGCATCAGCGCGGGCCTTTCCAGTCGATCTGGCAGATCTCGGCGCTGCGCCCGTCGAAATCCCAGACCCGGCCGAAGGCGCGCACCCGCCCCTTGGTGGCGGTGGCGACGGTGATGTCGGGACCCATCCAGTACTCGGTATTGGTGACGACGACATCCTCGCCGCCATGCCCCTCGACAGGGACCACCTCGCCCTGGATCTTCTTGCCGACCATCAGCCGACGCGCCTTTCCTTCCGTCTCGAAGATCACCGGCGCGCGCTCGGCGCCCAGGAACTCGCTGACCAGCACGCCGAACAGGCCCGTGGTGCCGCGCGCCTTGCCTGAAAAGATGTTGACCAGCGCCTCGTAGGCGTCCTCGTCGGCGCGCTCGTCGATATAGGCGGCGGCCTTCCAGTTGCCCCGCGCCATCAGGCCGGGGATCTCCAGCATCAGGCCCACGTTCAGTCCCGACAGATCGGTGTCGCCATACTGGCCCTCGTCGATCCGCACGCCCGACCAGGCCTGGCAATAGCCCTCGGTCGGCGCATGCTTTCCCAAGCTGATCACGCAAGGACAGAACACCGTGCAGTTGCAGTTGAGGATCAGCTCCCCCTTGATCGTCCAGGGCACCGTGCCCACCGTGTCCAATGCCATTCCCGGCCTCCTTGCGTCATTCAGATCGTCGTCAACAGAACCCATGCAGAGGCGGCCAGCAGCACGACCCCGAGGGGATGTGTCAGGTACCGGCCCAGATCGGGCAGCTTTTCCAGAACCATGATCACCGTGGCCAGCCCCATGAAGGCAAGGTTCATAACCCCGCCGACAAAGGCCAGCGCCATCAGCGCCCAGCAACAACCGAGGCAGACGAGCCCCAGCCGCACGCCGTTGCGCAGCGGCCCCGCCTCCCAATGCGCGATGAAGAAAGCCAGCGGGCGGCGGCATCGCGACAGGCACGCCTCTTTCATGGGGCTGAACTGGTAGGCGCCGGCCACGGCCAGCAGCCCGGCCGACAACAGTCCCGACCGGCTGTCGCCCAGGGGTGTCAGCAGCCCGGCCCGGAAGAGCGCCATCTGCGCCGCGGCAGCAAGCAGCGAGAACCCGATCCAGACCCCGAGATAGCCCGCGACCAGCGCGCCAAGGCGCGTCTCGGCGCTGTGGCCCAGATCCTCGTAGGTGGCGAAGGCCGGCAGCGCCGTGGGCGCCATCATTGCCGCCGACATCAGCGCCCACATGACGGTGATGCGCCCGAACCCGGCGGCGTCGGGTGTCACGATGCACAGGCCTTGCAAGAAGCCGTCGCCGTAGATGGCCGCGCCCTCGCGCAACTCGGCCGGCAGCGCCATGGCATACAGCGCGCCCCACGCCCCGAGGATCAGGCCGAACAGGGCCAGCCAGTGGACCCCTCCCATGCGCCTGACCTGCGTCGCAATCATCGCCATGCTCTCCGGCCCTGCGTCCCGTGATCGACAAGGTGTCACACAATCACATGCCGGACAAATGAAAAGCGCGCCCCCGACGCTAAGGACAGCACCGCCCTCGGCGACAGTGGTCTGACAAAGACGAAACCGGGGC
Organism: Roseovarius sp. D22-M7; assembly: GCF_037083785.1. Lineage (NCBI taxonomy): Bacteria > Pseudomonadati > Pseudomonadota > Alphaproteobacteria > Rhodobacterales > Roseobacteraceae > Roseovarius > Roseovarius sp. D22-M7. The sequence goes on along the minus strand of NZ_JBAPKY010000007.1, from coordinate 50,457 downwards.
TTCATTGTGCTGGGGATACTCGAGACTCCGCCGGCTCAGACGGCGCTGCGCTGCCAGCGATGCATCACGTCGCCGCCGACGGCCCGTGTCTCGGCCAGCGTGAACCGCCCCGCCTCGTCGAGCCGCGCAAGACCAAGCGCGCCGATCCCCGGCAACCCCTCGGCGCCGATGGCCATCCCCGCGGTGAAGCCCACGAACTCGTCGACCAGCCCGGCGCCCAGCAGCGACGCCGCCAGCGACCCGCCGCCCTCGCAGAAGACCCGGGTGAGGCCCGCGCGGCCCAGCGCCTGCAGGACCGATCCGGGGTCGACCTGCCCCGCCGTCACCTCGCAGGGTATCAGCCGCGCGCCCACCCCGCGCCACGCCGCCGCGATGCTGTCATCCACGTCCGGCCCGTGGCACAGCCAGACCGGCACCTCGCGCGCGCTGCGCGCCAGCGCCGACATCAGCGGCACGTCGAGGCGGCGCGACACCACCACCCGCACCGGCTGGCGCACGGCGCCCATGTCGCGCACGGTCAGCGACGGATCGTCGGCGCGCGCCGTGCCCGCCCCCACCATCACCGCGTCGTGGCGCGCGCGCAAGCTGTGCACCATGCGCCGCGCCCCGGGTCCGGTGATCCACTGGCTGTGGCCGGTGGCGGTGGCGATCCGGCCGTCGAGGCTGGCGGCCAGCTTCAGCGTGACCCACGGGCGCCCGATCTCGTTGCGCATCAGGAATCCCGCCAGGTCACGCGCCGCCTCGTCCACCATCACGCCGGTCGTCACCTCGATTCCCGCCGCGCGCAGCCGCGCAAAGCCGCGCCCCGACACCCGCGCATCGGTATCCTCGAACGGCGCCACCACCCGCGCCACGCCGGCGGCTGCCAGCGCCTCGGCGCAGGGCGGCGTGTGCCCGTGATGCGCGCAAGGCTCCAGCGTGACATAGACGGTCGCGCCGCGCGCGGCCTCCCCGGCCCGTGCCAGCGCCTGCGGCTCGGCATGCGGGCGGCCGCCCGGCGAGGTCCAGCCGCGCCCGACGATGCGCCCCGAATTCACGATCACGCAGCCCACGGCCGGGTTGGGCGCACATTGCCCCATGCCCCGCCGCCCGAGCGCCAGGGCCATGGCCATGAAGCGGGTATCGACCGCGCTCACCGGTCCTCGCTGCCCGGCGGCACGACCGCGTCCTCGGGGCGCAACTCGCTGACGAACCGGTCGAAATCGTCTGCTTCCTGGAAATTCTTGTAGACGCTGGCAAAGCGCACATAGGCCACGGTGTCGATCCGCGCGAGGCTTTCCATGACGATCTCGCCCACCACCTTCGAGGGGATATCGGTGTCGCCCATGCTTTCCAGCCGCCGCACGATGCCGGAGATCATCTGCTCGATGCGCTCGGGCTCGATCGGGCGCTTCTGCAGCGCGATCCGCACCGAGCGTTCCAGCTTGTCGCGGTCGAACTCCTCGCGGCGCCCGTTGCTCTTGACCACCACGAGGTCGCGCAGCTGCACGCGTTCATAGGTGGTGAAGCGCCCGCCACAGGCCGGGCAGAAGCGTCGCCGCCGGATCGAGACGTGATCCTCGGCGGGACGCGAGTCCTTGACCTGCGTGTCGATGTTTCCGCAAAACGGGCAGCGCATCGGCCATCCCCCTGATTTCAATCTCGTCAAGGCGTTATGGGCCTGCCACCCGTTCACCCGCCACGACTATAGGACAGCCGCAAGGTTTTGGGTAGGGGGGAAATCGCACCGCAAGATAGGCGCGCGGACGCGGTTTGCATCCCCGCGGCGGGGCACCTATGTGACGGGGCAACGCAAACCCGAAGGAGATATCATGGCAGTCAAGACGCTCTTCATCACCGGCGCATCCACCGGCATCGGCGCCGAAACCGCCCGCGCGGCGGTCCGCGACGGCTGGCAGGTCGCGCTTTTCGCCCGCAGCGAGGACAAGCTCGCCGCGCTCGTCGACGAGCTTGAACCCGAACTGGCCATCGCCCTGCCGGGCGACGTCACCAAGAAATCCGATCTCGACGACGCCGTGCGCCAGACGCAGGAGCGGTTCGGGTCGCTCGACGCGGTCTTCGCCAATGCCGGGCGCGGTCTGGACACCGCCGGCATCTCGGAAGGCGACCCCGACGAGTGGCGCGAGATGATGGAGATCAACGTCATGGGCATGCTCTGGACGCTCAAGGCCAGCTACGAGGCGCTGAAGGCCACGCAGGGTCACCTCGTGCTGACCGGCTCGGCGGCGGGACGCAAGCACATCAAGGGCTCGATCTACAGCGCCTCGAAATGGTTCGTGCACGGGCTCGCGGGCAACATGGCCGACGACATGCGCGACTGGGGCGGGCGCTGCACGGTGATCGCGCCGGGCATGGTCGACACGCCGTTCTTCGACAGCCCCAAGCCCGAGAAGCTCAAGCCCGAGGACGTGGCCGAGGCGGTGATGCACGCGCTCAACGCGCCCGCGCGCGCCGCGGTCGAGGAAATCTTCCTGATGCCCACCAACTGAAGAGGCCGCGCGATGACCGGCGACGAACCCGACAACGAGACTGGCGGCAAGCCGAACGAGACGACCGACCCGTCAAAAGGCCGGGGATCGACCGCCGATCCCCACCAAGCCGATCTCAACGATGTCGATCCGTGGCCCGACCCGGACGCGGACGTGCCCGAAACCCCGGACGAGGCTGAGGCCGATCCGCCCGACCCCGACGAGGTGCCGGGCACCACAAAGGATCCCAACCAGGCCGATCGGACCTGACATGAATGGAAGCACGCCGGGACGCGGCGCCTGCAACGACGTCCTGCGTGCCATCGGGCCGCACATGTGTCATGTGACGGCCCGCTCCAACCTTGATGGCATCGTCGAGCACGGGTTGTGTTCTGCGGCAGATCTCGCGAGGCGCTGCGGCCGCGCGCCAAAAGACATGGCGCTGCGACGGGATCGCAAGGTACTGACCCTGCCCGGCGGCGCGACGGCCCGACTGAATCACCAATTGCCGATCCTGCACGGTCGCCGCGCCGCCGACACCATCGTCGACGGTTTCGATGCGCGGGGCTGGGCGTGCCAGCTTGACGAGCGGATCTTCCTGTGGCCGGCTAGGCGCGGCGAGGCTTTCGGCCGCTCCATCGCGAAGGATGCAGATAGCGTGACGCTGTGGTTCGACACCGCGCGCCTCTTGGGACGCATGGCGGATCATCTCTGGCTCGCGCCATTCAACACCGGCAATTTCCGGCAGGGCGGCGCACGGGCGCAGCGCGGTAGTTGGATCTATCGCCCCGTCACCGACGGCCTGGCGGATTTTCGCAGCAACCGGCAGCGACGCGGGCTCGTGAAACGGCCCGACAGGATCGTCGAAATCTCGCTGACCGCGCCGCTGCCGCCCGACATGGTTGCCGATCTCCTCTTGGCGACGGCCTGAACGGGCGCACGTTCGATTGTGTGGCTCAACGACGCACGGCCTCCGGGGTGTGAAGCCATGCCGACACCGGTTTGATCCGCGTCAAGGCGTCGTGCGGCGACGTCGATTATCGCCGTTATACGCGGCATGCCAAGCCGCGCGCGAAAAGGAGATCCGCGATGGCGTCGATTGTCAAACTGGCCTCGGTACTGGGCACCGTCCTTCTGGTCGCGGGGTGCGCGACGCCGGACCGCTACCCGGTCTCGGGCGAGGAATGCGGTCCAGAAGATCCGGTCAGGACGATGGATACCGGCGCGACGGACTGCGTGCCGGCCGTCTGACGCGCCGGTCGGGGTTGCGGGCGTGCCGTACGCAGGCTAGGGCGTCGGCACGGCAAGACGACGAGGGACGCATGACGGGCCTGTTCGACCACCGCAACCGCACGCGCAACGCGGACACCCGCCGTGTCTACGCGGCCTACGAGATCGCGCACACCGTCGCGGATTTCATCGCGGCGATAAGCTTTCTCGTCGGATCGGTTCTGTTCCTGTGGCCGGTCTACGAGACTTCGGCGATCTGGTTCTTCATCGTCGGGTCGTTCTTCTTCTGCCTCAAGCCCAGCTTGCGGCTGGCGCGCGAGGTTCAGCTTTGGCGAATGGGCCGGCTTGCCAAGCTTGCCCAGCGCGCGGGCGAGTGAACCGGCGCCCGCGAAACCGCGTCGCCGACGGACGCGCCGGCATCACCGCGTCCCGTCCGATGCCGCGTTGCCGCGCGCGAAATGCAGCAGCGCGCGGGTCGAGGCGTCCTTGCCCGCCGCGTCGCCGCCCGCCAGCAAGTCGGCCATGTCGCGGGCCAGCACCTTGCCCAGTTCCACCCCCCATTGATCGAAGGAATTGATCCCGAGGATCACCCCCTCGACGAACACGCGATGTTCATACAGCGCCACGATCTGGCCCAGCCTTTTGGGCGTCAGCCGCTCATGGATCAGCGTCACCGAGGGCCGGTTGCCGGGAAACACCCGGTGCGCCGCCTGCCGCTCCAGCTCGGCCCCCTCATACCCTTCGGCGCGCATCAGCTCGCGCGCCGCGTCCATGCCGCGCCCGCGCATCAGCGCCTCGGATTGTGCAAGGCAATTGGCCACCAGCAGCCGGTGATGATGCGCCAGATCGGGCTCGTGGCCCTGGCACGCCACGATGAATTCGCACGGCACCACCGCGGTGCCCTGATGGATAAGCTGGTAGAAGGCGTGCTGCCCGTTGGTGCCCGGCGCGCCCCAGACCACCGGCCCCGAGGGCCGTGTCAGCGCCGCGCCCGCCACCGACACGCGCTTGCCGTTGCTCTCCATCTCCAGCTGTTGCAGATAGGCGGGCAGATGCAAGAGGCGCTGGTCGTAGGGCAGCACGGCGCGCGTCGCGTGACTGCAGCCCTGGTGGTGCCAGATCCCCACGAGCGCCAGCATCACGGGCATGTTCTGCTGCAGCGGCGCGTCCTGAAAGTGCCGGTCCATCGTCTCGGCCCCGGCGAGGAACGCCTCGAACCTCTGCGTCCCGATGGCGATCATCACGGCCAAGCCGATCGGCCCCCAGANGCCTCGAACCTCTGCGTCCCGATGGCGATCATCACGGCCAAGCCGATCGGCCCCCAGATCGAATAGCGCCCGCCGACGTAATCGCCGAAGCCGAACACGCGGGACGCATCGATTCCCCACGCGGCGGTCTTGTCCTCGGCCGAGGACACGGCAGCGAATTGCGGCCCCGGATCGACGCCCGCGCGCTGCATCCAGTCGCGGGCGGTTGCGGCGTTGGTCATCGTCTCGATCGTGGTGAAGGTCTTGGAGGCGACGATCACCAGCGTCCTCTCCGGATCCAGCCCGGCCAGCGTGTCGGCGATATCCGCGCCGTCCACATTCGACACGAAGTGACAGCGCGGTCCGTCATGGTAAGGCGTCAGCGCGCGCACCGCCATCTCGGGGCCCAGATGCGAGCCGCCGATGCCGATATTGACCACATCCGTCACCGGCCCGGCGCGGACCTGTTCGGCGAATTCCGCCATCCGCGCGCGGGTGGCGTGGATGGCGGGCATGATATCGTGGCCGTCCTGCAGCACCGGCCCGCCCGAAAGGTTGCGCAGCGCGGTATGCAGCACGGCGCGGCCCTCGGTCTCGTTGATCGGCTGGCCCTCGAACATCGCCGCGCGACGCGCGGCCAGCCCCGCCCCCTCGGCCAGGTCCAGAAGCGCCGCGCGCGCATCGCCATCCAGCGCGGTCTTGGAATAATCCAGCAGCATGCCGCCGGCGCGCACCGAGAACGCCTCGGCCCGGCCCGCATCCTCCAGCAGGTCCGAAATGCTGCGCCCCTCGGCGGCGCGGGCCGCGCGCGTCACGGCGTCCCACGGGTCGCTCATTCCGCCTCGGCCGCCTCGTCGGCCTCGAGCGCCCAATGCACCGTCAGATCGTCGAGCACCGCGGCGACCGGCGCTTCGCTGGGGTGCATGTGCGCGGCGCGCTCGACCGCGTCGCGCTTGGCCTGTCCGGTGATCACCATGTGCTTGCAGATCGCGCCGTTGAGCACCCGGGCCGACAGCGTCACGCGCGGCTCTTGCGCGTCCGGCGCGCGCATCGGCACCAGCACCGGCGCGTGGCGGTCCAGCGCCTCTTCCAGCCGGTCGGCGCCGGCGAACAGCGAGGCCACGTGCAGGTCGGTTCCCATGCCCAGCAGGCAGACATCGATCGGCAGCGCCGGGGTGATGTTCGATTCTAGCTCGGCCAGCACGGCCTCGGGCGCCTCGGCCTTGGCATAGAGCGGAAGGTAACGCGCCGCCCCCGCGCGCCCCGTCAACAGCCGCTCGCGCACCAGCCTTGTGTTGGACCGGACATGCACCTCGGGGCGCCAGCGCTCGTCCGACAAGAGCACATCCACCCGGTCCCAGTCGAGATGCGTGTCGCAGAGCGCGTCGAAGACCGGGCCCGGCGTGGTGCCGCCGGGCACCACGAACAGCACGCGGTCCTCGGTGCGCAGCGCGTTGCGCAATTCTCCGGCCAGCACGTTGGCGAGGTTGATCGCCATCATCTCGGCATCGGCGTAATCAATGATCTTCATGGTCGTATCTCCCGCCAGCGGCGCCCGTCGCGCGTCATCAGCCTCAGCGCCTCGTCCGGCCCGGACGTGCCCGGCGCGTAGGCCAGCGGCCTCTCTCCGGACCGGTCCCAGCCGGCGATCACCGGATCGGTCCAGCCCCACGCCGCCTCGACCTCGTCACCGCGCATGAACAATGTCTGATTGCCCCGGATCACGTCCATGATCAACCTTTCGTAGGCATCGGGGAAATCGGCCTCTTCGGGGCCCAGCGCCTCGGCGAAGGTCATGTCGAGCGGCACGTCGATCAGCCGCATGCCGCCCGGCCCCGGTTCCTTGATCGTCACCCCCAACTCGATCCCCTCGTTGGGTTGCAGGCGGATCGTCAGGATATTGCGGTGGCGCCCGGCCTCGGCGCCGAAGATCGAATGCGGCGCGTCCTTGAAGACCACCGCGATCTCGCTCGCGCGCTCGCGCAGCCGCTTGCCGGTGCGAAGGTAGAAGGGCGTGCCCGCCCAGCGCCAGTTGCTGACATGCGTTCGCAGCGCCACGAAGCTTTCGGTGGTGGTGTCGGGGCGTCCGACCTCGGACGTATATCCCGGGATGTCGCCCGACGCGGCGTATTGCCCGCGCACCACCTCTGATGCATCGACGGGATCGAGCGCGCGGATGACCTTCAGCTTCTCGTCGCGCACCGCGTCGGGGCCGAACTTCGCCGGCGGCTCCATGGCGATCAGGCACAATAGCTGCATCAGGTGGTTCTGCACCATGTCGCGCATCGCGCCGGTCTGGTCGTAATACTCGCCCCGGCCGCCGACGCCGCCCGCCTCGGCCACGGTGATCTGGATGTGATCGACATACTGGCTGTTCCAGAGCGGCTCGAACAGGACATTGCCGAACCGGATCGCCATCAGGTTCTGCACGGTTTCCTTGCCGAGATAATGATCGATCCGGTAGATCTGCGTCTCGTCGAAATGCGCCGCCAGCCCGCGGTTGAGATCGCGCGCAGAGGCGAGATCGCGCCCGAACGGCTTTTCCACCACGATCCGCGCATCGCCATCCGACAGGCCGTGGCGCTGCAGACGTTCCGCCAGGTCGGCGAAAAGCACCGGGGCGACCGAGAAATAGAAGGCGCGGATGCGGTCCGCGCGCAGCTTCGCCGCAAGTTCGTCCCAGCCTTTGGACCCGCGCGCATCGATGGTCACGTAATCCAGCATCGCGAGGAACGCTTGAAGCGTCGCCGCATCCGCCTCGGCGGCGCAGGTCTCGGCCAGCAGCGCGCCCACCATCTCGCGGTAGCCGGCCGCGTCCATGTCGGTGCGCGCCGCGCCGATCACGCGCACGTCGCCCTCGATCTGGCCGGCGACAAAGCGCCGGTAGAGCGCCGGCAGGATCTTGCGCCGCGCGAGATCCCCCGTGCCGCCAAATATCACCAGATCGAACGGATCGACCGGGATCACCCGAGACGCCATGTCATGCCTCCCCCTCGCTTGCCGCACGCCCGGAGACAAAGGCCCAGACGGCTGCGACAGACTGTACCACGTCGCGGGGGCTTCACAATGGCGTCAGCAGCCTTCCAATGTCCGCACACGCCCGATAAGCCGTGACTGACACCGCAAGAAAACGGATGCTGCATGAAAGATGCCGCCGCAAGCCCCGCGAATCAGGGCAAGTTCCAGGACCCCGCGCGCACCGCCGACGGCCAGCCGCGCGCGACCGTGGCGCTCAGCCATCCGCAGACGCTGTGGTTCAATACCGGCTCGCAGTGCAACATCGAATGCGTGAACTGCTTCATGTTCTCGTCGCCCACCAATGACGCGCTGGTCTACATCACCGAATCGGAGGTCCGCGACTACCTCGACCAGATCGCGGCGCGCGGCTGGCCGGTGTCCGAGATCGGCTTCACCGGGGGCGAGCCGTTCATGAACCCCGAGATCATCGGCATGACCCGCGCGGCTCTCGAGGCGGGGTTCGAGGTGCTGATCCTGACCAACGCCATGCGCCCGATGATGCGCCCCGCCATGCAGGCCGGGCTGCGGGACCTGGTGGCGCGGTGGCGCGACCGCCTGACCTTGCGCATCTCCATCGATCACTGGTCGGAGAACTGCCACGACACCGAACGCGGCGCGGGGTCTTTCGCGCGCACCATCGACGGCATGCGCTGGCTGCGCGACGAAGGGATCCGCATGACCGTTGCGGGGCGCACCGTCTGGGCAGAGACCGAGGCCGAGGCGCGCGCCGGCTACGCCCGCCTTTACGCCGAGCACGGGTTCGAGATCGACGCGCAGGACCCGGGCGCGACAGTGCTTTTCCCGGAAATGGACGAGGCCGAAGAGGTGCCCGAGATCACCACCGGCTGCTGGGACATCCTTGGCAAATCCCCCGACGACGTGATGTGCGCGTCCTCGCGGATGGTCGTCAAACGCAAGGGCGCGGCGCAGCCGGCGGTGCTGTCCTGCACCCTGCTGCCCCACGCCCCGGAATTCGAGATGGGCACCACGCTGGCCGAGGCCGAGCGCGACGTCGCCCTCAACCACCCCCATTGCGCCAAGTTCTGCGTGCTGGGCGGGGCCTGCTGCTCGGGCGGGTAGCACAGGGGTTTCAAGAGACTTTCGGGACAGCTGCGCCCTGCCCGAGAGTGCGCGCTTTTCGAAGATTGAACCCTGGCCGGTCCAGTCAATCAGCAGGGCGCGGCCACGGCTACGTCCCCGGCGCGATACGCGGCCGCAGGCCGCAGCGCCAGCGCATGTCCGCCCGTCGCACCAGAGGTGCGCCAGATAACACGGGCACGCCTCCGGCGTGGCGGACAGGCGATCTGGTGACGCTGGCGCATCGCGTCGGGCTTTTGCGGGGTGGCCGGGATAAAACGCACTGAATCTCGGTCTAGTCGCCTGCCCGCGGACATGCGCCGGCGCTGCTTCGCAAACTCTCATGTGACAGGGGAATACGCCAGCGGCGCCTCGACACCGCGCAATCCCAACAGCGCGGCAGCCCCTACCCCCCCTTCAACCGCTTCAGCAGCACCACCTCGCTGTCCTCGTGGATCGGCGTGAACCACGCGTCGTTGTAGATCTTGCCGTCGATCGACACCGACACCCCGCGCTCCAGCTCCGGCTTCAGGCCGGGGAATTGCGCCCCCAGCCCGTCCAGCAACTCGCGCAGCGTGCCGGCCTCAACCTCGACCTCACGGCTTTCTTCGGCCGCGTCGGCCAGCGACCCCCAAAGCAGCACCTTGACCATCAGGCGCCGGTCTTGTCCTGAAGCGCCGCCAGCACCTTCGGCGGCGACAGCGGCAGGTCGACCAGCCGCACGCCCGCCGCTGCCGACACCGCGTTGGCGATGGCAGCCAAGGGCGGCACGATGGAGGTCTCGCCGACCCCGCGCACGCCGTAGGGATGCCCGGGGTTGGGGATCTCGAGGATCACCGTGTCGATCATCGGCAGGTCCGAGGCCACGGGAATCCGGTAATCGAGGAAGCCGGGATTCTGCAGGATCCCGTCCTCGCCATAGACGTATTCCTCGTTCAGCGCCCAGCCGATGCCCTGCACCGCCCCGCCCTGGAACTGCCCCTCGACATAGGAGGGATGCACAGCCTTGCCGGCATCCTGCAGCACCGTGTAGCGCGCGATCCTGGCCGATCCGGTGTCGCGGTCCAGATCGACATCCACGATATGCGTGGCGAAGCTGACGCCCGCGCCTTCCGCATTGACCTCGTGATGCCCGGCGATCGGCCCGCCTGTATTGCTGGCGATCGCCGCGATTTCCTTCAGCGTCATGGGCGGGAACTTGCCCGCATTGGGCCCGGCAGGGCGCGCGGCGCCGTCCTCCCAGTCGACGGCGTCCTCGTCGATGCCCCAGACCATCGCGGCACGGCGGCACATCTCGCGCTTGGCGGCGCGGGCGGCCTCAATGGTGGCCAGACCCACGGCGAAGGTCACGCGGCTGCCATCGGTCACCTCGTTCTGGCCCAATGATCCGGTATCGGCGATGATGGTCCGCACCTGGTCATAGGGGATGCCCAGCTCCTCGGCGGCCATCATCGTCATCGACGCCCGCGAGCCGCCGATATCGGGATTGCCCTCGGACACGGTCACAGTGCCATCGGGGGTGATGTTGAGGCTCACGCAGGTATCGCCGCCGAAGTTGAACCAGAACCCGCAGGCGACGCCCCGGCCCTGACCCTCGGCCAGCGGCGCGGACCAATGCGGATGCGCCTTTGCGGCCTCCAGTGTCGCCTTCAACCCGATGGCCGGGTAGGTCGGCCCGTAGGACGCCCGCGTGCCCTCGTCGGCGCCGTTCATCAACCGCACCTCCAGCGGGTCGAGGCCGAAACCCTTGGCCAGCTCGTCGATGGCGCTTTCCACCGCGAAGGCCGCCATCGGCGCCCCGGGCGCGCGATAGGCCGCGGCCTTGGGGCGATTGGCGACCACGTCCCAGCCGATGGTCTTCACGTTCTCCAGATCATATGGCGCAAAGGCCGACATCGCGCCCATGTCCACCGGCGATCCGGGCCACGCCCCGCCCTGGTAGCGCAGCTCGGCGAACCCGGCGGTGATCCGGCCATCCTTTCGCATGCCGATCTTCACGTCGATTGATGTCGAGGATGTGGGACCGGAGGCACGCAGCACTTCCGACCGGCTCATCACCATCTTGACCGGGCGCCCCGACTTACGCGCCAGCATCAGCGCGACCGGCTCGAGAAACACGGTGGTCTTGCCGCCGAAGCCGCCGCCGATTTCGCTGGCGGTCACCCGCAGCTGGCCCTGCTCCAGCCCGAGGATCGCGGCGCAGGTGTTGCGCGCCATGTAATGGCCTTGGGTGCAGACCCACAGATCGCCCTGCCCGTCGGTGCTCATGGTCGCCACGCAGGCATGCGGCTCGATATAGCCTTGGTGGGTTGCGGCCGTCCGGAACGTCCGCTCCACGATACGGTCTGCCTGCTTCAGCCCCGCCTCGACATCGCCATGCCCGAATTGCGAGCGCGCGATCACGTTTCCGGACATGCCCGCCGGCACCGTCTCCTGCTGGCGGCCTGCGTGCAACACGGGCGCGTCGGGCGCCATCGCGGCATCGACATCGGTGACATGCGGCAGCACCTCGTAATCAACCTCGATGAGCCGCAACGCCTTGCGCGCCACCGCCGCGGAATTTGCGGCCACCGCCGCCACCGCGTGCCCGTCATAGAACGCCGTGTCGCCGGCCATGCAGTTTTCCAGCGTGTCGGCCACATCTTCCGGCACCTCGCCGAAATCGGCGCGGGTGACCACGGCCTTGACGCCGGGCAATCCTTCGGCCTTCGACGTGTCGATCGAGCGGATCCGCGCATGCGCATGGGGCGAGCGCAGGATGCGCCCCGTCAGCATCCCCGGCAGCACCATGTCCGCGCCGAACCGCGCGCGCCCGGTGACCTTGTCGATGCCGTCGGGGCGGTCCGGCCGCGTGCCGATCACCTTGAAATCCCGTGTCTTCTTCGTGTCGTCCAGTGCCATCACGAGGCCCTCCGCATGTCCGCCGCCGTCTCCATGACGGCGCGGATGATCTTGTCATAACCGGTGCAGCGGCACAGGTTCCCGGCCAGCCAGTAGCGCACCTCTTCCTCGCTCGGGTCGGGGTTGCGCTCCAGCAGCGATTGCGCCGCGACAAGGATGCCCGGCGTGCAGATCCCGCATTGCAATGCGGCCATCTCGATGAATTTCTGTTGAAGCGGGTGCAGCTGATCGCCGGTCGCCATGCCCTCGATGGTGGCCACGTCGCGGCCCTCGGCCTCGGCCCCGAGCATCAGGCACGAACAGACCAGACGGCCATCGACGGCCACTGTGCAGGCGCCGCAATCGCCGGTGCCGCAGCCCTCCTTGGTGCCGGTCAGGCCCAGCCGGTCGCGCAGCACGTCCATGAGCGTCTCGTCGGGCTCGCACAGGAACTCGGTCGCGTCGCCGTTGATCTGCGTGGTCACATGTATCTGGCTCATGCCATCTCTCCTTTCGCGCGCTTGGCGGCGATCTCTGCCGCGCGCCGGGCCAGAACGCCCGACACGTGGCGGCGGAAATCGACCGTCCCGCGCTTGTCATCCATCGGTGTCGCAGCCCGGGAACAGGCCGCGGCCAGGTCGGCCAGCGCCGCCTCGTCCAGCACCCGGCCGACCAGCGCCTCGGCGGCCTCCTCGACCAGCATCACCTTCGGCCCGACCGCGCCCAGCGCCACGCGCGCCGCGGTCACCCGGTCGGCGTCATCCAGCACCAGCCACAGCCCGCAGCCTACCACCGCGATATCCATCTCGCTGCGCGGGATGAAGCGCAGGTAGCAGTCGGCAGAGCGTGCCGCGCGCGGCGGCAGAAAGACCGAGGCGACGAACTCGCCCGGCTCGAGCGCCGTCTTGCCCGGCCCTTGTGGTACGTCGATCACCGGCACCTCGCGCGCGCCTTTCGGCCCGACGATCCGCACCACGGCCCCTGCGGCCACCATCGCCGGGACCGAATCGGCCGCCGGCGAGGCGTTGCACAGGTTGCCCGCGATCGTCGCGCGGCCCTGGATCTGCGTCGATCCGATCAGCCCCGCGGCCTCGACCACGCCGGGCCAGTCGGCGCGCAAGCCTTCGTGCTCTCCCATCTCGGCGCCCGAAACACCGGCGCCGATGCGCCAGCCGCCGGCCTCGGGCGTGATGTCGCGCATCCCCGCGATGCGCTTGATGTCGACGATCATCCCGGGCTCGATCAACTCGCCGCGCAGCCGGACCAGCAGGTCGGTCCCGCCGGCAAGCACCTTTGCCCCGGCCTCGGCGGCCAGCAGGGCCACGGCCTCGTCTTCGCGACTAGGCGCCTCGTATCGCATGGGGGTGTCCTTTCTGGCTGTGACGCGACCCCGCGGGGCCGCTGCTTCTGTCATTCTCTATATCACGCCTTTTTCGGGGCGACCACGGGGACAAGCCCCATGAACGGGCCGGCCATGCCACGTCCGGGGTCACGAAAAATTGCTTTCCCGGCGGATTACGTTATTTCCTGTCCTCTATATTACGACCATCAAATACTGTTCGATATCGACACAGTCGAAAAAGGCGCCGCACCGATGTCCATTCTCAAGCAGCTTGTGATCCTGTGCGTGCTCGGCGGTCTGGCCTATGGCGGCTACCAAGGCTACCGGACATTCCTTGCCCCGCAGATCGCCACCGAAGAGGACGAAGGCGGCCCGCGTCCCGTCACGGTGGAACTGGCCCGCGCCGAGATCCGCACGCTGCGCCGCACGGTCGAGGCCGTGGGCACCACGCGCGCGGTCAAGTCCGTCGCCATCGTGCCGGAGGTGGACGGTCGTCTCGTGGAACTGACGATCACCCCCGGCACGCCCGTCGACGCCGGCGCGGTGCTGGCGCGGCTCGACGACACGATCGAGCGCGCGGATCTCGATGAGGCCGAAGCGGTGCTGACGGAACAACGCCAGACGCTCGACCGCATCCGCACGCTGCGCGGCACCAACGCGGTCTCGCAGGCCGCGTTCGAGGACGCCACCGCCCGGCTGGCCGAGGCGCAGGCCGACATGGAACGCGCCCGCCGCCGGCTCGAGGATCGCCGCATCACCGCGCCCTTCGCGGGCGTCGTGGGGCTGACCAATTACGATGTCGGCGCGCGCGTCTCGGACGGGCAGGTGCTGACCCGGCTCGACGACCTGACAGAAGTCGAGGTCGAGTTCTCGCTGCCCGAGACAGTCTTCGCGCAGGTCCGCCGCGGCCAGGGCGTGACCGCGCAAAGCGCCGCCTTTCCCGGCCGCGCGTTCGAGGGCACCGTCACCGCCGTCGACAGCCGGATCGACCCGGTCAGCCGCGCCTTCCGCACCCGTGCCGTGATCCCCAATCCCGACAGCACGCTGCCGGCGGGGATGTTCCTGTCGCTGACGCTGGTGCTCTCGGAGGATGACCGCCTGACGGTGCCCGAAGAGGCGATCGTCTTCCAGGCGGCGGAAACCTACGTCTTCGTCGCCGATGACGGCACCGCGCGCCGCCGCACGGTTCAAACCGGGCAGCGCCGCGACGGGCGCATCGCCGTGCTGACCGGCTTGCAAGAGGGCGAGGCGGTGATCATCCGCGGCCTGCAGCGGGTCCGCGACGGCACCCCGCTCAACATCCTTTCGACCGAGGACGCCGCGACCGCCGACGCCGCATCCCGCGCCGAGCAGCCGTCATGACGCTGTCGGAACTGTCGGTCCGCCGCCCGGTGCTGGCGGCGGTGGCAAGCCTGCTGATCGTGATCTTCGGTCTGGCGGCCCTGCGCGACCTGCCGGTGCGCGAATTGCCCGACGTCGACAACGCGGTGGTGACCGTCACCACCACCTATCGCGGCGCCGCGCCCGAGGTGATCGACACCGACCTCACGGAAACGATCGAGGGCGCCGTCGCCACCATCGCGGGCATCCGCACGATCAGTTCCGAAAGCCGCCAGGGCCGGTCGCGCGTCACCATCGAATTCGAGACCGGCGTCGATGTCGATGTCGCCGCCAACGACGTGCGGGACGCCGTCGGCCGGGTGCGCGGCGACCTGCCCGAAGAGGCCGACCAGCCCGAGGTCGTCAAGTCCGATGCCGACGCCGACCCGGTGATGCGCGTCGCCGTCACCTCGGACCGGATGAGCACCGCCGAGATCACCGATTACGTCGACCGCCTTGTCATCGACCGCATCGCGACGATCGACGGCGTGGCCAATGTGAACCTGGTGGGCGAGCGCGAATTCGCCGTGCGGATCTGGATCGACCGCCGCGCGCTGGCGGCGCGCAACCTCACCGTCTCGGATGTCGAGGCCGCCCTCAGACGCAACAATATCGAACTGCCCGCGGGCGAGGTGGAATCCTTCAACCGCCAGCTTTCGGTGCGCCTCAACAGCCGGCTGGCATCGGTCGAGGATTTCCGCGACATCGTGCTCGACCGCGTGGCGGGCTACCCGGTGCGACTGGGCGACGTGGCCCGCGTGGTGCCGGGCGTGGCCGAGGAAAACACCGTGGTGCGCACCAATGGCGAGGACGCGGTGGGCATGTGGATCCTGCGCCAGAGCCAGTCGAACACGCTGGAAATCTCGCGCGCCGTCCGGGCCGAGATTGCCGCACTCGAACCCACGCTGCCCGAGGGGATGAAGATCATCGTCGGCTCGGATGACGCGCTTTTCGTGGGCGCCTCGATCCGCGAGGTGCTGATCGCGCTCTGCATCTCGCTGGGTCTGGTGATCACGGTGATCGTGGTCTTCCTGCGCAGCTTGCGCGCCACGCTGGTTCCGGCGATCACCATCCCGGTGGCGCTGATCGGCAGCTTCCTGCTGATCGGGCTGTGGGGGTTCTCGCTCAATACGCTGACGCTGCTGGCGCTGCTGCTGGCCATCGGGCTGGTGGTCGATGACGCCATCGTGGTGCTGGAAAACATCCAGCGCCGCATCGAGGAGGGCGAGACGCCGCTCGTGGCCTCGGTGCGCGGCGCGCGGCAGGTGACCTTCGCGGTGATCGCCACCTCGGTCACGCTGATCGCGGTCTTCGTGCCGCTTTCCTTCATGCCCGGCCAGGTCGGGCGGCTTTTCGTGGAATTCGGCTGGGTGATGGCCGGCACGGTCGCGATCTCGACCTTCGTGGCGCTGACCACCTGCCCCGCGCTCGCCTCCAAGGTGCTCGGCGCGCGCGCGCCGCGCGCGGATGACACGCTCCGGCACCCGCCTTTCTACCAGCGCGCCTACCGGGCCTTGCTGACCCGCGCCATCGGCATGCCGATTGTCGTGCTGCCGCTGGCGCTGGCGATCACCGCCGGCGCGGCGCTCTTCTACGACACCCTGCCGCGCGAACTGGCCCCGCGCGAGGATCGCGGGGTGGGCTTCGTGCCGCTGACAGCCCCCCAGGGATCCACCGTGCCGCATTCCGACATGGCCGCCCGTCAGGTCGAGGAGATCCTGCAACCGATGGTCGATTCAGGCGAGATCGAGACGGTCTTCACCTTCACCGGCTGGGGCGGCCGCGCATGGCGGTCCTTCGTGGTCTTCCGCCTCGCCCCGTGGGAAGACCGCGACCGTCCCATTTCGGACGTCACCGCCGAGATCGCGCCGCAGATGGGCCGCGTCACCATTGCCCGCGGCTTTCCGGTGACCCCGGCGGGGCTCGGGCTGCGCGGCAATTCGACGCCGGTGCGCGTGGTCATCGGCGGCCCCGATTTCGACAGCGTCGAGGGCTGGGCGACAGAGTTCCTCGCCCGCGCCGAACAGGTCGAGGGGCTGGTCAACCCCGAGATCAATTTCGAGGAAAACCTGCCCCAGCTCGACATCGCGATCGACCGCGAACGCGCCGACGATCTGGGCATCTCGGCCGAGGTGATCGCGACCACGCTGCAGACCATGCTGGCCTCGCGCGAGGTCACGACCTTCGTCAGCCGCGGCCGCGAATACCCCGTGCTGGTTCAGGCCGAGGATGCCGACCGCCGCACCCCCACCGATATCGGATCGATCTTCATCCGCGCCGGCGACGGCGAAACCCTCGTGCCCCTCGGCGCGCTGGTGACGCTGGACGAGAACGCCGCGACGCCGTCTTTGCGCCGCTTCGACCGCCTGCCCTCGATCCAGCTGTCGGGCGCGCTCGGCCCCGAGGCCGAACTCGGCGACGTGCTGGCCGAGCTCGAGGCGATCGCCGCCGACATCCTGCCACCCGAGGCCAAGCTCGGCTATGACGGGCAGTCGGCCACCTACAAGGATACCTCGGGCGGGCTTGGCGTGGTCTTCCTGCTGGCGCTGCTGATCGTCTACCTCGTGCTCGCCGCGCAATTCGAAAGCTTCCTGCACCCGGTGGTGATCATGCTGACGGTGCCCATCGGCGTGGCCGGCGCGATCTACGCGATGGCGGTGGGGGGGCTGTCGCTCAACGTCTACAGCCAGATCGGCATAATCCTGCTGATCGGGCTGATCTCCAAGAACGGCATCCTGATCGTCGAGTTCGCCAACCAGCTGCGCGACGAGGGGATGGCGGTGCGCGACGCCGTGATCGAGGCCTCGGTACTGCGCCTGCGCCCGATCATGATGACCGCGATCTCGACGGTGCTGGGGGCGCTGCCGCTGGTGCTGGCCAGCGGCGCGGGCGCCGAAAGCCGTATCGCCGTGGGCACCGTCATCATCGCCGGGCTCAGCCTCGCCACCCTGCTGATGCTGGTGGTCACGCCGATCCTCTTCGACCTGCTGGCGCGGTTCACCCGCCCGCGCAGCGCGATGGAGCGCAGGCTCGAAGGCGAGCTTGGCGGCACGGCGGCCCAGCCGGCAGAGTGACCGCGCCCGGCCCGCGGTCTCGCGCGAGACCGCTCTGGAATTTCCGCCCCGGTGATGCAATAGAGAACGAAACGCGGGGGGCAGAGGATGATCGACCGGTGAAGACAGCATATCTGACGCGCGCGGCATGCGTGGCGGCATTCCTCGGCTGGGCCACCCTGCCCGCAGCGGCGGTCACCGTGGGCTTCGCCGCCCCCGGCGCCTCGGACCGTTTCGAGCAGACGCTTCAGGACGCCTCGCTGGTGATCAGCACCGCGCGCGAGGGCGACGGAACCGCGCAGGATCTGCTGGCGGCGGCACGGGCCGATTACGCGCGCATGGTCGGCGTGCTTTATGCCGAGGGCTATTTCGGCGGCGTGGTGAACATCCGTGTCAACGGGCGCGAGGCCGCCGAGATCCCGCCGCTCGACGCCCCTGACGAGATCGAGCGCATCGACATCATCGTCACCCGCGGCACCCCCTTCCGGTTCGAGCGCGCAAGCGTCGCCCCGCTGCCGCGCGGTGCCGAACTGCCCGAGGATTTCGCGCTGCGCAAACGCGCCAAGGGCGATCTCATCACCCGCGCCACCCGCACCGGCATCGACGCGTGGCGCGATGTCGGCCATGCCAAGGCCGGCGTCGCGGGGCAGACGATCATCGCCGACCACGCGCGCAACCGCCTGTCGGCCGAGGTGACCCTCGATCCCGGCCCGCGCCTGCGCTTCGGCAAGCTGGTGATCGAGCAGGGCGAGACGCCCAGTTCCGTGCGAAAGGGCCGCATCCGCGCCATCGCGGGGCTGCCCCGCGGCGAGACCTTCTCGCCCGAAGAGGTCGAGGACGCGGCCAACCGCCTGCGCCGCACCGGCGCCTTCAGCTCGGTGACCATCAGCGAGGCCGAGACGCCGAATCCCGACGGCACGCTCGACATGCAGACCCGCGTCACCGACGCCAAGCCCCGGCGCATCGGCGTCGGCGCCGAGCTGTCGTCGCCCGAAGGGATCACGCTGTCGGGCTTCTGGCTGCACCGCAACCTGCTGGGCGGCGCCGAACGGCTGCGCCTCGACGCGATGATCGGCGGCATCGCCGGCGATTCGGGCGGCGAGGATTTCCGTCTCGGGGCGCGGATCGACCGGCCTGCCACCTTCTCGCCCGAAACCGGCGCCTTCCTGCTCGCCGACATCGAGCAGAACGACGAGCCCGACTACCGAGAGCGCAAGGCAGAGATCGGCGGCGGCCTCACCCACCGCTTCTCCGACGAGCTGACCGCCGAGGCGGGGCTGCGCTACCGCTACTCGGACATCGACGACGACCTCGGCAACCGCGAATTGCAGCACCTGCTGCTGCCGCTCCGCGCCACGTGGGACCGCCGCGACGAGCCGCTCAATCCGAAATCCGGACTGTATCTCGACGTGACGGTGACACCCTTCCTGCGGCTCGACGAAAGCGGAGCGGGCAGCCGGGTCTATGCCGACCTGCGCGACTACGTCACTTTCGGGGAGTCCGAACGCCTCACCCTCGCGGGGCGCGCGCAAGTGGGATCGGTCGCCGGCGCCGCGCGCGAGGACGTGCCCGCCGACTTTCTCTTCTATTCAGGCGGCGCAGGCACCGTGCGCGGCCAGGACTACCAGTCGCTCGGCGTCGATCTCGCCTCGGGCGGGACGGTCGGCGGGCGCTCGTTCATCGGGTTTTCCGGCGAGGTCCGCGGCATGATCACCGACACCCTCCAGGCCGTGGCCTTCGCCGATACCGGCTTTGTCGGGCAGGACGCGTTCGGCACGGGATCGGGCGAATGGCACAGCGGCGCCGGCCTCGGCGCGCGCTACTTCACGCCTGTGGGCCCGATCCGCTTCGATGTCGCGGTGCCGGTCGACGGCGAGGACGCGGGCGGACAACTGGAAATCTATATCGGGATTGGACAGGCGTTTTGATGCGGGTACTCATGATGCGGTTTTTATACCCGGCGCTGCTGGCGCTCGGGCTCGCGACCTCTCCGGCGCTGGCGCAGGACGAAGGCGAGGATCGAGAGGGGCGCGGCTACCTGCAGTCGCTGATCGAGGACAACCTGTCCGTCGCCGGGCGGCAGGTGCGCATCACCGGCTTCGCTGGCGCGCTGTCGTCAACCGCCACGCTCGACACGCTGACCATCGCCGACGACCAGGGCATCTGGCTGGAACTGCGCGACGTCGCCCTCGACTGGACCCGCACGGCGCTGCTGCGCGGCCGGGTCCAGGTCAACAGCCTGACCGCGGCCCAGATCACCCTGTCGCGCCTGCCCGAAGGCGAGGCCCCCGTCACCCCCGAGGATGCCGAGGCCACGCCCTTCTCGCTGCCCGAACTGCCCGTCTCGATCAATATCGGCGAGGTGTCGGCGGAAACCCTCACCCTCGGCGCACCGATTCTGGGCGAGGAGATCCGCCTCAGCCTGCGAGGCAGCCTCTCGCTGGGCGGCGGCGAAGGCACCGCGGATATCGACGTGGCGCGCCTCGACGGGCGCGGCGAGATCACGCTCGATGCCAGCTTCGACAACGAAAGCCGCGTGCTGGCGCTCGATCTCACGCTCGACGAGGCGTCGGGCGGCATCGCGGCGACGCTGCTGAACCTGCCCGACAGCCCGGCCATCGCGCTCACCCTTCAGGGCGAGGGGCCGCTCGATGATTACACCGCCGATCTGGCGCTGGCCACTGACGGCACCGACCGGCTCACGGGCCGCGTGGCGCTGACCGGCACCGATGGCGGCGGGCTCGCCTTCGACGCCGCGCTCGACGGCGACCTCACACCGCTGATGACCGAAGAGTACCGCGCGTTCTTCGGCGGCCAGAGCACGGTCGACGTCGCCGGCCGCAGCGGCGGCGACGGCGCTCTCGAGATCGACCGGCTGCGCGTCTCGGCGGCGCAGCTCGACCTCGACGGCACGCTCGCGCTGGATGCCACCGGCTGGCCGACGCGGTTCCAACTCACCGGCGAGATCGGCGCCGAGGACGGCCCCGTGCGCCTGCCCGTCGCCGGCCCGCCCGTCACGCTGGGGCGCGCCACGCTCGACGCCAGCTTCGATGCCGCCACCGGCGAGGACTGGCAGGCCGGCATCGCGCTCAGCGGGCTGTCGCAGCCCGATCTTTCGCTCGACAGCGCCACGCTGACGGGCCGCGGCACGCTGACACGCGATGCCCCGCGCAGGCTCACCGCAGAGGCCGGGTTCGACGTCTCGGGGCTGGATCTCGCCGACCCGGCGCTGGCCGAGGCCGCGGGCACCGCGTTGTCGGGCCGCGCGACGCTCGACTGGACCCAAGGGTCGCCGCTCTTGCTGCGCGCGCTGCGCGTGGTCTCGGGCGCCGCCACCCTCACCGCCGAGGGGCAGATCCGCGAACTTGCCGACGGCTTTCCCGTCTCCGGCACCGCGACGCTGGAGGCCCCCGATCTGGCGCGCTTCGCCGCCATCTCCGGCCAGGACCTCGCCGGCGCGGCAGAGGCCACGCTCGACGGGTCGGGCAGCCTGCTGGGCGGCAGTTTCGACCTCACGCTCGAGGCGCGAACCGACGGGCTGGCCCTCGGAATCGAGCAGGTCGATCCACTGATCGGCGCCCCCGCCACGCTGTCGCTCGCGGCAAAGCGCGACACCGACGGCACCACCATCGACCGCTTCCGGCTGCGCAACGCCCATCTCGACGCCAGCGCCGAGGGCGCGCTCAACAGCGATCGCGGCACGCTGGACGTCACCGCGGCCCTCGACGATCTGGCCCGCGCCGACACCCGTCTGAGCGGCCCCGTCGATCTCCGCACGCAACTCGACTGGCAGGCCGGCGGCGACGTCACCCTGTCGCAACTCGTGGCAGAGGCGATGGGCGCGCGCATCACCGGCACCGCCACCCTCTCGCCCGAGGCCGAGGGCCTGCCCGCCTCGGGCCGGATCACCGCGCAGGTCGCGGACCTCGCACGCTTCGCGGCGATCACCGGCCAGCCGCTGGAAGGCCGCATCGACGCCCGGATCGAGGGCGAGGGCGTGGTCGAGACGCAAAGCTTCGATCTGACCTTCGACGGCACCACCGACGGCGTCGTCACCGGCATCGACCAGGTCGACGGCGTCATCGCCGGCCGCGGCACGCTGCGCGTCGATGCCGCGCATGACGGGCGCGAGACCATCTTGCGCGAACTGCGGCTGAACTACGACGCCGCCCGCGCGACCGCCTCGGGGCGCGGCGTTCTCGAGGAACAAACCGGCGAGATCACCTTCGACGCGAACGTGCCCGATCTTTCGGTGATCGATCCGCGCCTCGAGGGCCCGGCCGACGCCGCGGGCACGCTGGCCCGCGATGCGGATGGCGAGATCTCGGTGGCCGGGCTCGCCGCGCAACTCATGGGCGCCGAGATCACCGCCACCGGCACCGTGCAGCCCGACCCCGCCGCGCTCGCCGCCTCGGGCGATCTGACCGCCCGCATCGCGGATCTTTCGCGCTTCGCGGAGATCGCCGGGCGGCCGCTCGACGGCCGCATCGAGGCGCAGATCATGGCGCGCGACGGGTCGGCGCCGGGCACGTTCGACGGCACGATCGACGCCAGCACGGACGGGCTGGTGACCGGCATCCCTCAGGTCGACGGCATCGTCGAAGGCCGCGGCACGCTGCATGTCGACGCCGCCCATGACGGGCGAGAGACCACGCTGCGCGAACTGCGGCTGAACTACGACGCAGCAACCGTCACCGCCTCGGGCGCCGGCATCCTCGCCGAACAAAGCGGCGAGGTGACCTTCGACGCCGACATATCCGAGCTTTCGGTGATCGACCCGCGCCTCGACGGCCCGGCCGCGGCATCGGGCACGCTGGCCCGCGCGGCCGATGGCGAAATCACCGCGACCGGGCTTGCAGCCGAAGTGATGGGCGCCACACTCGACGTGACCGGCACGGTGCAGCCCGATCCCGAAGCGTTCACCGCCTCGGGCGACGTGACCGCAAGCATCGCGGAACTGTCGCGCTTTGCGGCAATCACCGGGCAGCAACGACTGCGCGGCAGCCTCGACCTGTCGCTCAGCGGCGACGCGCGCGACGGGGCCAACGCATTCTCGGTGACCACCAGCCTCGAAGGCCGCGACCTCGTGACCGGCATCGCGCAGGTCGATCAGCTTCTCGGGGGCCGCGCGTCGCTGGCCGCCGAGGCCGGGCGCACGCCCCAGCGGATCGAGATCACCAATATCGACCTCGAAACGGCACAAATCCGCCTCGATGCCAGCGGCGACGGGGCCGGCGGGCCGGTCAGCCTCGACGCGCGGCTCGCCAATCTGGGGCTGTTCGCGCCGGGGTTCTCCGGGCCGCTCACGGCCAGTGGCACCGTCAGGCTGCAAGGCCCCGAGGCGCGGCGCATCACGCTCGACATCGATGCGACCGGGCCGGGCGGCACCACCGCCGCGCTCTCGGGCGAGGTGATCGACTACGCGCAGCGCCTCGATCTCGCGGCCGCCGGGCGGCTGCCGCTGGCGCTCGTCAACGGGCTGATCCAGCCGCGCGCATTGGGCGGCACCGCCGCTTACGACCTGCGCGTGCAGGGCCCGCCGGCGCTCGCCTCGGTCACCGGCACCGTGACCACCCAGGGCACCACCGTCGCGCTGCCTAATCTCGGCTTTGCCATCGACGATCTCAGCGGTACCGCGCGGCTGGCAAATTCCCGGGTCGAGACCGATTTCACCGCCGCGATGCGCGAGGGCGGGCGGCTGTCGATCACCGGCCCCATCGCCCTGACCCCCGGTTTCGAGGCCGGGCTGCGCATCGCGCTGTCCGACCTGGTGCTCAGCGACGGGCGGCTCTACACCACCACCGCCAACGGCACCGTCAGCCTCGACGGCCCGCTCACGGGCGGCGGGCGGATCGGCGGCACGATCAACCTTGGCGAGACCAACCTGCGCATCCCCTCGGGCGGCGGCAGCCCGGCCTCGGTGACGCTGCCCGGGCTGGTGCATGTCAACGAATCGCCCGCCGTGCGCCTCACCCGGCAGCGCGCCGGCCTGATCGAGACCGGATCCGGCAACGGCGCGCGCCCGTTCGATCTCGACATCACGATCAACGCGCCGCGGCGGATCTTCGTGCGCGGACGCGGGCTCGACGCCGAACTCGGCGGACGGCTGCGCATCGCGGGCACCACCCGCGACGTCGCCCCCGACGGGTTCTTCGAGCTGATCCGCGGCCGCTTCGACATCCTCGGCAAGCGGCTGTCGCTGACCGAGGGACGGGTGACGATGCGGGGCTCGTTCGACCCGTTCCTGCGCTTCGCCGCAGAGACGCAGTCGGCCGACACCACCATTCGTATCATCGTCGAGGGCCTCGCCTCGGACCCCGAGATCATCTTCGAATCCACCCCCGAACTGCCGCAGGAGGAGGTCGTCTCGCGGCTGATCTTCGGGCGCGGCCTCGACAGCATCTCGCCGCTGCAGGCCGCGCAGATGGCCTCGGCGGTCTCGACGCTGACGGGACGGTCCGACAACGACCTGATGGGCCGGCTGCGCAGCGCCGTCGGGCTTGCCGATCTCGACGTCACGCAGACCGAGGAGGGCGACACCGAGGTCAGCGCTGGCGCGTACCTGTCCGATGACATCTACACCGAGGTCACCGCCGACAGCGCCGGACGCCAGCAGATCAACCTCAATTACGACGTCACCCGGTCGGTCACCGTGCGCGGCAGCACCTCGAACGAGGGCGATACCGGCGTCGGGGTGTTCTTCGAACGTGACTACTGAACAGGCAGGGGATCCGGAAAAGCGGCAATAAAAGACTCGCGCGGCCGCGGTGCACTCTGCCACAGTGACAGGAACACGCATGACAGCGGAGGGGCCTCTTGCGGTACATCCCATTACTCATCTTCATCGGCCTGGTGGTCTGCGGGCTGGTGCTCGCCCTATGGGTGCCGTTCTGGGGCGGGGTCCTCGCCGCGATCGCGACGGTCGTGTCGGCCCTCGGCCTCTACGACATGTTCCAGACCAAGCGCGCGGTGCTCCGCAACTACCCGATCTCGGCCCGGCTGCGCTTTCTGTTCGAGCATTTCCGCCCCGAGATCCGGCAATATTTCCTCGAAAGCGACCACGAGGAAACGCCCTATTCGCGCGAACAGCGCGCGCTGGTCTACCGGCGCGCCAAGGGGATCGAGGGGCTGCGCCCGTTCGGCACCCTGCGCAATGTCAACGAGATCGGCCATGAATGGATCAACCACTCGATGGCGCCCACGCATCTCGACAGCCACGATTTCCGGGTGCGCATCGGCGGGCCGGATTGCACGCAGCCCTATGACAGCTCGCCGCTGAACATCTCGGGCATGTCCTACGGCGCGCTTTCGCCCAACGCGATCGAGTCGCTGAACTGGGGCGCCAAGATCGGCGGCTTCGCGCATACCACCGGCGAGGGCTCGATTTCGCGCTTCCACCGCATCCATGGCGGCGACCTGATCTGGCAGGTGGGCTCGGGCTATTTCGGCTGCCGCACGCCGACCGGCGGGTTCGATCCCGACCGCTTCGCGGCCACCGCCGCCGACGACCAGGTCAAGATGATCGAGATCAAGCTGAGCCAGGGCGCCAAACCCGGCCATGGCGGCATCCTGCCCGGCGCCAAGGTGACCGATGCGATCGCCGAGGCGCGCGGCGTCGAGGTCGGCGAGGATTGCGTCAGCCCGCCCGGCCATTCGGAATTCTCCACGCCCGAGGGGCTATGCGCCTTCATCGCCCGGCTGCGCGAGTTGTCGGGCGGCAAGCCCGTGGGGCTGAAGCTTTGCGTCGGCCACCCGTGGGAATTCTTCGCGATGGCCAAGGCGTTCCGTCAGACCGGCATCACCCCCGATTTCATCACCATCGACGGGGCCGAGGGCGGCACGGGCGCGGCACCGGCCGAGTTCGCCGATCACAAGGGCGCGCCGATCCGCGAGGGGCTGATGCTGGTGCACAACACGCTGGTGGGGATGGGGCTGCGCGACCGGATCCACCTCGTCGCCTCCGGCAAGCTGATCAGCGCGTTCGACATGTGCCGGATGTTCGCGCTCGGCGCAAATGGCTGCAACATCGCGCGCGGCTTCATGTTCGCCGTGGGCTGCATCCAGGCGCAGGTCTGCCATTCGGGCAAGTGCCCGACCGGCGTGACCACGCAGGATCCCGGCCGCTACAAGGCACTGGTGATCGCCGAAAAGTATCAGCGCGTCGCCAATTTCCACCGCAACACGATGATCGCGCTGAAGGAGGCGGTGGAATCCTCGGGCCTGCGCGCGCCGCAGGACTTCACCCCGCATCACCTGATGATCCGCGTCAACAGCCGCGAGGTCCGCTCGGCGGCCAGCCAGTATCTCTGGCTCGAACCCGACGAGTTGCTGAACGGCGAGGTCACGCATCCCGCCTTCGCCAAGTACTGGGCCGCGGCGCGCACCGACAGTTTCGATATCGTGGCGTGATCGGCGCGGGGCCGCGCGGGTGTCACTCCTGCGCCGTTGCGGTCTCCGCAGCCGCGCCCGAGGGCTGTCGCGCGGGCAATGCGTCGGGATAGGCCCGCTCGAACCGCTTGCACCGGATCTTGTCGCGGTTGGCATCTTCGCGACAGAAAGCGAGCGAGGCGTCGTATTGCGCGCGTTCCTCGCCCGTCAATATCCCCACGGCGCTTGCCGGTTGCGCCATGGCAGCCGCCGCCCAGGCGACGCACAGCGCAGCGCCCAGCCCCGGGATCGCGCACGCCCTCAACACCGCACCCTGCACGGCACCGGGGTGCGGGACTTCAGCCATCCCGTCAGGGTGTCGATCCGCTCGTCGAAGCATCGACTGCCGTCACGGACATGCCGCAGAAGGGTTCGCGTGTCTTCCTGCTTGACGCAGACGACCTTTCCGGACCCCTGCGCGGTGCGCACCCCGTCCATGCGGTCCATGCGGGGCTGGTCCCGGTCCGCGTCGCGGGCCGGGGCCGCGCCGCCCGGCACCCCGGCGAACGCCGCGCCCCGGGACGACGCTGCGACCTTCTTCTCCACATGCTGCTGGATATCGACCCAGACCATCCGGAAATCTCCGGTCGATGTCTGGTATCTCACGAGAATGTCGCCGGTGGCCTCGCACAGGACCGGATCGACCTTCAGATCGCCGACGGTCACCGGGATGAACTCCTCCTTGAGACATTGGGAATCGACCGCGACATTGCGCAGGAACATTTCCTGCTGCTGCTGGGCCTCCTTGAAGGTCCGATCCCCGAGATCCTTGAGAATGGCGCGGCCCTGATCCATCCAGTCGGGAACGGCCGTCACCAATGCGATCCCGAAGGTCGGGTAGAGGAAAAACCATTGCCACCAGCTTGGCCGGTGATGTTTAGACGGGGTTTGCTGTTGCGGGGGACTCTCCGGAATCTGCTGGTCTGCCATTGCCATCATCCTCTGGCAAATGTTGATAAAATGAAATCAAGTAATGGTTAACGATACGACAGTATCCGTTTTCGATCAAGTCCCCTGACATCCGCCGTGCCGTATCGTCGCCGTCAACGGTCTCACGCCATGCGCACCGACAGCGTCGATGTCTTGGCATCATCGTGCTCCAGGGCGGGGCGCATCGCGGGATCGGGTTGGCGGGGACGTGGTATGCGACACCCCCGGCGCGATACGCGCCGCGACGCGCCGCAGCGCCAGCGCATGTCCGCCCCGTCGCACCGGAGGTGCGCCAGGTTTTACCTGCACGCCTTCGGCGTGATGGACAGGCGATTTGGTGACGCTGGCGCATCGAGTTCGGCTATGACGGGGTGGCGGGAGTAAAGTGCGCTGAAAACCGGTCGGGTCGCCTGCCCGCGGACATGCGCTGGCGCTGCTCGTGCGACGGTTGGCAACAGGCCGGTCGCCGCCCCTACCCGTCCAGCGCCTGCCCCAGATCGGCGATCAGGTCGCCCGCATCCTCGATCCCGATCGACAGGCGCAGCAGCGTGTCGGGGATGCCGCTTTGCGGCTCGATGGTCTGGCGGTGCTCCACCAGGCTCTCGACCCCGCCCAGCGAGGTCGCCCGGTGGAACACGCGCAAGCGTCCCACCACGTCGAGCGCCCGCGCGCGGTCGCCCGTCACCAGCACGGACAGCAGGTAGCCGTAACCGCCGCACATCTGCCGCTTGGCGATCTCGTGCCCGTCATGCCCGGGCAGCCCGGGATAGAGCACCGCGGCGACGTCGTCGCGCCCGTCGAGGTACTCGGCCACCTTCTGCGCGTTCTGGCACATCCGCTCCAGCCGCAGCGGCAGGGTGCGCATCCCGCGCATCAGCAGCCACGCCTCGAACGGCCCCAGGATCGCGCCCGCATGATGCCGGTCGCGGGCGATCTCCTGCCACATCGGCTGGCCGGGGTCGCGGCAGGACAGCGCGCCCGCCAGCACGTCCGAATGCCCGTTGAGCGCCTTGGTCGCCGATTGCATCACCATGTCGGCCCCCAGCGCCAGCGCGCGGGTCAGCACCGGCGTCGCGGCGGTGCCGTCGACCACCAGCACCGCGCCGGCCTTGTGCGCCATGCCCGCGGCCGCGGCGATATCGGTGGTCTTCAGCCACGGGTTCGACGGCGTCTCGACCCAGACCATGTCGGCCGAGGACCGGCACGCCTCGGCAAGCGCCCCCGCATCCGCCGCGTCCACCTCGTCGAGCAGGATCGCCCGGCGCACGCAATAGGCGCGCACGAAGGCCGCGGTGCCGTGATAGATCCCCGATTGCAGCACCACCCGCGCCCCCGAGGGCAGCGCGCGGAACACCGCCGCCACCGCCGCCATCCCGGACGGGAACAGCAGGCTGGCCCCGGCGCCTTCAAGCTGCCGGATCACCTCCTCGGCCTGGCGCACGGTGTCGTTGTGGTCGCGGCCATAGGTGTTGTCCCCGCGCAGCAGCGCGTAATCCGGACCGCGCCCGTATGTCGTGGCCATCGAGATGCCGGGCACCACGCCGCCGGTGGCACTGTCCACGGCCCCCGCCGCCTGGGCCGCGATCGTCGCGGGCTTGCCGTCATTGTGGCTCATCGGGCTCCAACTCCAAGTGTTTCCAGATCGAACAGACGTCCCGGCCCCCAGCCGCGCGCCTCCACCTCCGCCAGCCGCAGCATGTCCCATAGCAGCGCCTGGTTCGAGCTGACCACCGGCACGCCCAGCGCGTCCTCGACCGGCTCGATCACGTTGAAGGTGCGCAGGTTGGTGCAGCTCGTGAAGATCGCCTCGACCCCCTTGGCGCGGCCGACCTCCAGCATCGCGGCATGGGTCGAGGCCTCGGCGATCCGCGCCACGGTCCAGTCCTCGTGCTGATCGAAACTGACGGCGCTGACCACCTCGATGCCATGTGCTGCCAGCGCGTCGCGCATCGGCGCGCTCACCTCCTTCACGTAGGGCGTCACCATCGCCACGCGGGCCGCCCCCAGCGCCCGCAGCGCCGCGATTACCCCGCTCAACGGATTGGTGACCGGCGTGCGCGGATGCACCTCCTGGATGCGTCGGCTCACC
Source organism: Roseovarius sp. D22-M7 (assembly GCF_037083785.1). Lineage (NCBI taxonomy): Bacteria > Pseudomonadati > Pseudomonadota > Alphaproteobacteria > Rhodobacterales > Roseobacteraceae > Roseovarius > Roseovarius sp. D22-M7. The sequence continues at coordinate 21,316 of NZ_JBAPKY010000007.1, read as the reverse complement.
TCTTCGGGGCCGATGATCGCACTGGCCGAGGTGCAGCCGTACCCCACCACCGACAGATCCTTCGGCAGCAGCGCCGCGGTGCGCGTCATCTCTGGCGCCATGGCGCGCAGATCCTCGGGCGTCACGTCGGCGCGCGCCGGGATACGCGTGTGCAAAAGGTTCAGGTCGTGCCGCGCCAGCGTGCCGCGCACCTCCCATTCCAGCGTCTCGTCGGTCGACAGGACAACCAGCCCAAGCCGCTTGCCCTGCCCCGCACCCAGATCCAGATCGTAATTCATCACGCCTCCAGCGGACGGCTGACTATGCCGCCCGAAACCGGCCTGCGCACCCCGGTCGTGCCGGGGCAGGACGTGGGCAAACCGCGCGCCACGCGCACCGCCAGATGGGCAAAAGCTTGCGCTTCCAGCATGTCACCGTCAAGCCCCGCCACCTCGACCGGGTCCACCGGACAGGCGAGGCTCTCGGCCAGCATCCGCATCATCACCGGGTTGTGCCGCCCGCCGCCGGCGACCAGAAGCCGCGCGGGCGCCACCGGGCAGGCCTGAACCCCGCGCGCCACCGACGCGGCGGCGACCGCGGTCAGCGTGGCCACCGCATCCGCGTCCTCCAGATGCGCGACCTGCCCCTGCAACGCGGCGAACGCGTCGCGATCCAGCGATTTCGGCGGCGCGCGCCGAAACCACGCGCCCGCCAGCACCGCCTCCACGATGTCCCGCGCTACCGTGCCCGCCCCGGCCAGCGCGCCGTCGCGGTCGCATGGCTGGCCGGTCCGCGCCAGCACCGCATCGTCGATCGGCGCATTCGCGGGCCCGGTGTCGAAGGCCAGCAGCGCGCCCTCGTCCTCGGGGCGCGCGCAGCCGGGATCGACCCATGTCAGGTTGCCCACCCCGCCGAGGTTCAGGAATGCCAGCGGCGCATCGGCTTCTATCCAGCGCGCGCAGGCGAAATGAAAGAACGGCGCCAGCGGCGCCCCCTCGCCCCCCTGCGCGATATCGGCGCTGCGGAAATCCCAGACCACCGGCAAGTCCAGCGCCTGCGCCAGCCGCGTGCCGCGGCCCAGCTGATGGGTGCCGCGCCCGCGCGGGTCGTGCGCCAGCGTCTGGCCGTGAAAGCCGACGATCCCGGCGTCGTCGATGCCGCCCAGCACCTCCAGATGCGCGCGCTCGACCAGCGCCTCGGCCTCGTCGAGGTCCTCGCCCGGCCATTTGCCCAGAGCATCGGCCAACACCGCCCGCTCGCCCGGCAGATAGGCGCGATAGGCTGTCGGCCCGAACCCGAAGATCGTCTCGCCATCGGTCTCGACCATCGCCGCATCCACCCCGTCCAGCGAGGTCCCCGACATCGTCCCCAGTGCCCGCACAGGGCCCGGCTGCAACATGGCCTTTTCCTTTTCCCGCCAACTGCATATACATGCCGCGCAAATCAAGCCGGGACAAGCCTCATGACATACCACCCCAGATCCGAATTCATGTCCGTGATGATGGAACGCGGCTATCTTTCGGATTGCACGGATTACCAGGGGCTGGACGAGGCTCTCGGCAACGGCCCGGTCACCGCCTATATCGGCTATGACGCGACCGCGAAATCGCTGCATGTCGGGCACCTGCTGAACGTGATGATGCTGCGCTGGCTGCAGAAATGCGGGCACAAGCCGATCACCCTGATGGGCGGCGGCACCACCAAGGTCGGCGATCCCAGCTTTCGCGCCGACGAGCGCCCGCTGCTGACCAACGCCCAGATCGACGAGAACATCGCGGCCATGAAACGCGTCTTCGCGCGCTACCTCGCTTACGGCGACGGGCCGACGGACGCGCTGATGCTCGACAATGCCGAATGGCTCGACGGGCTGAACTACCTCGCATTCCTGCGCGACATCGGGCGGCATTTCTCGGTCAACCGGATGCTTTCGTTCGAGTCGGTGAAATCCCGGCTCGACCGCGACCAGTCGCTGTCGTTTCTCGAATTCAACTACATGATCCTGCAGGCCTACGACTTTCTGGAACTCAATCGCCGCCATGGCTGCACGTTGCAGATGGGCGGCTCCGACCAGTGGGGCAATATCGTGAACGGCATCGACCTGACGCGCCGGGTGATCGACACCCAGGTCTACGGGCTGACCTCGCCACTGCTGACCACCTCGGACGGGCGCAAGATGGGCAAGTCGGCGGGCGGCGCGATGTGGCTCGACCCCGAGATGCTGTCGCCCTACGAATTCTGGCAATTCTGGCGCAACACCACCGATGCCGATACCGGCCGCTTCCTGAAGCTCTACACCGAACTGCCGGTCGACGAGTGCGAGCGCCTCGGCGCGCTGCAGGGATCCGAGATCAACGAGGCCAAGATCATCCTCGCCAATGCGGTGACCACACTTCTGCACGGCTCCGACGCGGCCGAGGCCGCCGAGGCCACCGCCCGCGAGGTGTTCGAGAAGGGCGGCGTGGGCGACGACCTGCCCACCGTCACCGTCACCGGGACCGAACTCGCCGATGGCATCTCGATCGTGCAGCTGATCGTTCGGTCGGGTCTGGCAAAATCGGGCAAGGAGGCCAAGCGCCTGATCGCCGAGAACGGCGCGCGGCTCGACGACACCCCGCTGACCGATCCCGGGCTGATCATCGACGCCGGGTCACAGGGCGGCACGATCAAGCTGTCGGCAGGCCGGAAACGCCACGCGCTGGTGAAACTCGGCGACTGACGGCGCGCCGCGCGTGAATTGCGTACGCAACGCGCGTACGAAGTGTACATCCTGTACGCTCAGCCGCGCGCGGCCAGGGCGTCTGCCAGCACGGCGCGCACCGCATCGGGCGGCACGTCCGAGGTGATGAACGCCTCGCCGATCCCGCGCGCGAGGATGAAGCGCAGCTTGCCGTCCTGCACCTTCTTGTCCTGCGCCATCAGGCCGATCAGCCCGTCGACGTCCGGCAATTCTCCATAAATATTAACCAGCTCCGCCTTCATCTTCATGTCACGCAGATGCGCGCGCACGCGGGTCGGATCCTCTTGCGGGCACAGCCCAAGCCGCGCCGACAGATCGAAGGCCAGCGCGCAGCCGATCGCCACACCCTCGCCATGCAGCAGGCGCGACCCATCATAATGTGTCGCAGCCTCCAGCGCATGACAAAATGTATGACCAAGGTTCAGCAAGGCCCGATCCCCCTGCTCGGTCTCGTCGCGCATCACGATCTCGGCCTTCATCTCGACCGCGCGCTTCACGATGTGGTTGCGGGCGTCCATGTCCCCCGCTGCGGCACATGAGGCGTATTCCTCAAGCCATTGGAAATAATCATAATCCCCTAGCAGCCCGTATTTCACCACCTCGCCGTAACCGGCGAGGTAATCGCGCTCGGTCAGCGTATCCAGCACGGCGGTATCGGCCAGAACAAGGCTCGGCTGATGAAACGCCCCGATCAGGTTCTTGCCCTGCGGCGCATTGATCCCGGTCTTGCCGCCCACCGAACTGTCGACCTGCGCCAACAGACTGGTCGGCACCTGGACAAAGCGCACGCCGCGCCGCAGCACGGCGGCGGCAAAGCCCACGAGATCGCCGATCACGCCGCCCCCGAGGGCGATAACCACATCGTTTCGCTCGATTTTCTGCTCCAGAAGCCATTCGACTACGCGCTCGAAATGCGGCCAGGATTTGGTCGCTTCACCCGCTGGCAGCGCCATCGCGACGCGCGCGATTCCGCTGCGGTCCAGCCCCTCGCACAGCATGTCGAGATGCAGCTCCGCGACCGTCTCGTCGGTGACGATCGCCACCCGCGGCCGATGCAGAAGCGGCCCGATCAGGTCCCCGGCCCGGTCCAGCAGACCTGCGCCGATATGGATGTCATAGGCGCGGCCTTCCAGCCCGACATGAACGATTTCAGTCATTTAGCCCCCTTCCAGCACATCGCCGCGCGTCGCCAGCGCCGCCTGCACGCGCCCGGCCATGTCGTCGATCGAATACCGCGCATCCGCGCGCACGCTCAGATCCGCCAGCGCATAGATCGGCACCCGTGCATCGAAGATCTCGCGCAGCGTCTCGTATGGTTGAGCTGTGCGCAGCAAGGGTCTGGTAGACTTGCCTTTTACGCGAGACCACAGCAGATTCAGATCGGCATCCAGCCAGACCGAAACGCCCTTCGCGGAGATCGTCTCGCGATTGATCTCGGACAGGAACGCACCCCCGCCGGTCGACAGGATACCAACCGGGCCGTCAAGCAGGCGGTCGATCACCTCGCTTTCGCGGGCACGGAAGAAGCGCTCTCCATCCCTTTGAAAAATCTCGGCAATCGTCATGTTGGCGGCCTTCTCGATCTCGGCGTCGGAATCGAGGAACGGCACACTCAGCCGCGCCGCAAGCGCCTTGCCCACGGCCGTCTTGCCCGCGCCCATCATGCCGACCAGAACCACGGTCTTCTTAAGTTTCAACACACCCGAACGCGACACCTGCGGCGCTCCCCTGCCTTATTGCGAAGTTTTTCACTCAATGACGTGATCTTGCGCAAAAGGCCAGTTATAACTCGGCAAAGGGCCGTATCCCGCCGCCAGAGGTATCCATGTTTCGACTGATCAAATGGCTGTTAATACTCGCTATTCTGGGTTTCGCAGCCCTCGTCGTCTATGCCTATGTCGGGCCGTTCTTCGGGGCCGATTTCTCGCCCCCCCAGACCGAGATTCGCGACAGTGTCATACTTGAAACACAGTAGCGCCGCCTGTTTCGTCATGTTCTGGGCGGCCGCCGCCGCCGCGCAGGAACCGCTCTCGGCCATCGACTGGCTCGACGAGATCGAGACGGTCGCACTGCCCGCCCCGTATGGCAGCATCCCGTCGGAACCGCCGGCCGCCGATGCCATCACCCGGCCCGACGTCACCGTGACCCCGCTCGAGGCGCCGCGTGCCGACGCGGTCGGCCTGCTGACCGGCGCGACCACCGGCCTGCCCGCCACGCTTTGGCAGGCCAGCCCGACCCCGGCCCTGATCCGTCACCTGGAATCCCTGCCCGACATGCCCCTGCCCGCCGTGCAGGCGCTTTACTACACGCTTCTCCTGGCCGAGGCGGACGCGCCCGCCGACGCGGGACGGGCGGCGGGTTTCCTGTCGGCGCGGATCGAAACCTTGCGGCGCTTCGGTGCGGTCGAGCCGGCGCTTGCGCTCGTTGAACGTGCGGGTGGCGCGGTGCCACGGCTTTTCGATCAATGGCTCGAGCTGTCGCTGCTCAACGGGACCGAGGATCGCGCCTGCGAGGCACTTGCCAATAAACCAAGCCTGACCAAGAGCTTGAGCGCACGGATCTTCTGCACTGCAAGGACCGGTGACTGGAACACCGCGGTCCTGACCTATCACGGCGCGACGGCGCTCGGCGCGCTCGGAGAACCGGATGCGACCCTGCTTGCCCTGTTTCTTGATCCCGAGCTGATCGAGACGATCGACCCGCCACCACCGCGCGAGGACGTCACTGTCCTGCAATTCCGCCTCTTCGAGGCGGTCGGCGCCGCCCTGTCCACGCGCAACCTGCCGCGCGCCTTCGCCATGGCCGACCTGCGCGGCACCGCCGGGTGGAAGGCCGAGATCGAGGCCGCCGAACGGCTCGCCCGGACCGGGGCGCTGGCCAGCTCGCGGCTTCTGGGCCTTTACACGGCGCGCGAGCCCGCGGCGTCGGGCGGGGTCTGGGATCGCGCCGCCGCCGTGCAGGCACTGGACAGCGCCCTGACCGCGGACGCCCCCGACGCGGTCGCCGACGCCCTGCCCGCCATGTGGTCCGCCGCGCGAGAGATGCAGCTTGAAACCGTCATGGCCGATCTGTTCGCTGAGCGTTTGCTGCGCATGACGTTGCCCGACCGGGCCCGTGCGCTGGTCCTCGAGATCGCGCTGCTTTCGCCGCTTTACGAGACCGCAGCGCGAACCCTGGACCCCGCCACGCCGCGTCAGCGTTTCGCCGTCGGGCTGGCACAGGGCGCCCCTTCGGCCGACAAGGCGACAACCGCAACGGAAACGGCCATCGCCGACGGGTTTGCACGCACGGGTCCGGCCCCGGAACACCAGCCGCTGCTCGACGCGGACCGTCTGGGCGAAGCCATTCTGAATGCCGCAACGCAGCTCGATGCCCATGCCGAGGCGACACGGGACGGCCTCGGCGCCGCCCTTGCCACCCTGCGCGCGATCGGGCTGGAGGAAACGGCGCGCCGCGCGTCGCTCCAGATCACCTTGTTGGAGGACATGAGGTGAGCCGAGCCATCCATTGGATTTCCACGTTTCTCGAGGCACAATCGGCCGAAGTCGGCGCGGCGAACAACACGCTTTTGGCGTATGACCGCGATCTGCGGGACTTCGAAAGCTGGCTTTCGGCCAAAACCTGTGATGTCGAGACGGCGACGCGGCGCGATGTCGAAGCCTACCTCGTCGCCTGCGCGGCCCAGGGGCTTGCGCAGGCGACGCGTGCGCGCCGGCTCTCGGCGATCCGGCAGCTTTACCGCTTCGCCTTCGAGGAACGGCTGCGCACCGACAATCCCGCCATCGACATCATGGGCCCCGGCCGTGCGCAGCGGCTGCCGAAAACCCTCGGCGAGGACGAGGTCAACCGCCTGCTGGAGGCGGCCCCGAGGGTTGGGCGCACCACCGCCGACAGGTGCCGCAACGGCTGCCTCATGGCGCTGCTTTACGCGACCGGAATGCGGGTGAGCGAACTGGTCTCGCTGCCCGTCGCGGCGGCGCGGGGCGATCCCGAGATGCTGCTGGTGCGCGGCAAGGGGGGCAAGGAACGCATGGTCCCGCTGTCGCCGCCGGCGCGCGTGGCGCTCGGGGTCTGGCTGGCGCAGCGCGATGCCGGGCAGGATCTGGCGCGCGAGAAGGGGCAAGCGCCCTCTGCGTATCTCTTTCCCTCGACCGGCGCGGCCGGGCACCTGACGCGGCACAGGTTCTATCAACTCATCAAGACGATATCCCTCGAGGCCGGTGTCGATCCGGGACGGGTCACGCCGCACACTCTGCGGCATGCCTTCGCGACGCATCTTCTGGCGCACGGCGCCGATCTGCGGGTGATCCAGACGCTCCTTGGTCATGCCGATATCGCCACGACCGAGATCTATACCCATGTGCTCGACGCCCGCCTGACGGCGCTGGTGCAACAGCACCATCCGTTGGCAACCGCGGCTCGGCGGGAAACCCCTGCAAAACCGTCTTCGGAAGACAGCACCTGATCCGCACCGTCTTGAATGCGCGCCGCGCAATCGTCATAACCCGCCCATTCGAAAGAGGTTGACACGACATGGACGCGATTCCGGCCACCTTCGACCTGACCTTCTGGATCATCACGGTTTCGATCCTCGCACTGCTGGTCCTGTCGGGCTTCTTCTCGGGGAGCGAGACCGCACTGACCGCTGCATCACGCGGCAAGCTGCGGACGCAATCCGACAAGGGATCGAAGGGGGCGACGGTCGCGCTGAAGATCACCGAGGACAACGAACGCCTGATCGGGTCGGTTCTTTTGGGCAACAACCTTGTCAACATCCTGGCCGCGTCGCTTGCGACCGCGCTTTTCACGCGGCTTTTCGGCGAAAGCGGGGTCGCCCTGGCCACGCTGGTGATGACGATGCTGGTGCTCATCTTCGCCGAGGTGCTGCCCAAGACCTACGCGATCACCAATGCCGAGACCGCCGCTTCGTTCGTCGCGCCGGTGATCCGGATCGTCATCAAGGTTTTCGATCCGGTCGTCGCCGCGGTGCGCTGGTTCGTGCGGATGATCCTGCGCTGCGTCGGTGTCCAGACTGATCCCGACAGCCATATCCTTGCCGTGCGCGACGAGATCGCCGGCGCGCTTTTCCTGGGACAGTCGGAAGGCGTGGTCGAGAAGGAGGACCGCGACCGTGTGCTGGGCGCCCTGGATCTGGGGGAACGCGCGGTCGAGGAGATCATGCTCCACCGGTCGCAGATCGAGATGATCGACGCGGCGGCCGAGCCCGAGGAGATCCTCGATCAGTGTCTCAAGAGCAACCACACGCGGCTGCCAATCTATCGCGACGATCCCGACAACGTGATCGGCATCGTGCACGCCAAGGATCTGTTGCGGGCCATGCACGCGCTTGCCACCGGCGCCGAGGGCGGCGCGGCGGAGCTGCGCGAATTCGACGTGTGCAGCATCGCCCGAGAGCCGTATTTCGTGCCCGAGACGACAACGCTCGACGACCAGATGCGGCAATTCCTGCGGATGCGCAGCCATTTCGCGCTTGTCGTGGACGAATACGGCACGCTTGAGGGGCTGATCACGCTGGAGGATATCCTCGAGGAGATCGTCGGCGAGATCACCGACGAGTTCGATCCCGACGGCGAACACCCCATCCGCAAGGCCGAGGACAACCAGTTCCTCGTGGACGGGGCGATGACGATCCGCGATCTCAACCGCGCGACCGACTGGACCCTGCCGGACGAGGCGGCCAACACCGTGGCGGGTCTGGTGATCCACGAGGCGCAGATGATCCCGGCCGTGGACCAGGTGTTCATCTTCCACGGCTTCCGCTTCCAGGTGGTCGCCCGCAAGGACAATCGGATCACCAAGCTCAAGATCCGCAAGCTTTGAGGTGAGAGACCGGACAGCGGTCCGGTACGTCCTCATGCGGTCGCGGTCGGCTTCTCGATATCCACCTTGACGCTTTGCGTTTCGCCGGCCTTGGATTCGCCGAAATAGATCGTCTGGTGCGGAAACGGTATCTCGATGTTGCGCGCATCGAACACCTTCTTGAGCACGCCGTTATAGGCCCGGCCGATGCCCCATTGCCGTCCCGGGACGCATTTGATCCGGGCGCGCAGCATCACCGCGCTGTCACCGAAGCTGTTCACGCCGAACCACTCGATCTCGTCGAGAATGCCGTCGGCCTGTGCGGGATCGCCCTTCAGTTCCGCGAAGGCATCCAGCATCGCCTGTTTCGCCTCTTCAATATCCTCACGGTAGGCCACGCCCATGTCGCAGACGAAGTACCCGTAATCCCTCATGTAGTTCGACACCATGTCGACCGACGAGAAGGGGATGATGTGGAACACGCCCTGCAGGTCGCGCAGGCTGACAGAGCGGATCGTCAGTCTTTCCACCGTCCCGGTCACGCCGCCGACGGTGACGACGTCGCCCACGTTCATCGCATTCTCGAACTGGATGAAGATGCCGGTGATGATGTCCTGCACCATCTTTTGCGCGCCGAAACCGATGGCCAGGCCCAACACACCCGCAGAGGCCAGAAGCGGCCCGATGTCGAGCCCGATCTCGGACAGCACGAACATCAGCGTGATGACCACCAGCGCGATCGTCGCGGCATTGCGCAGAAGCGTCAGAAGCGTCTGTTCGCGCGCGGTCGCCACCTTGCCGAACTCGGGATTGAGGCGGTAATCCACCCACGATGTCAGCGCTAGCCAGATCCCGAACGACACCAGCAGAACCAGCGAGACCGACAGGATCATGCCGGTCAGCCGCAGACCGAACTGACTGACCATCCAAGCCCGCAGGTCGATCAGGCCGATGGCGTTGAGCGCCAGCAGCACGACCGCGAGGAAGATCACGCCGCGCAGGACGATCAGCACCTTGGGCACGAACGCGTTGAGGCGCCCCTGCAGCAAGGGCACGCGACCCGAGACGCCGGGGGGCAGGATCACGCCCTTGACCAGGGCGCGGCTGATGAAGCCCGACGCGGCAAAGCCGAGCAACCCGACGACCAGCACCTGTCCCGAAGCGAGGAAGGTCTGAAACATCGCATCCCCTGGTCGCAGCACGACGATGACGAACATCGCCAGCAGATAAGCCAGGGCGGGCCAGTGCCAGCGCCGCGCGAGGAATCCCAGCGTACCACGGGACCGACGACCCCGGTCCTGCGGCTCGGGTGCCGGGCCGTCCCGTGCCACCAGTGCCTCGTCGGTTTCTACCGATGGCGCACCGAGCAACCAGTCGGTGACCAGTTTGCGGTTGCTCAGCACAAGCCAGATCGCGAAGCCCAGCACGGCGACAGCGATCAGGACAGACACGGCAAGCCCGGCCGCCGAGGATATGTTGCTGTTGATGATGGGCACGATCAATAGCTGGCCATACCCCACGACCCCGACGATCAGGTTGATCCGCGACGCAAGATAGGACGCCGCGCGGTCTCCGATCGGCAAGGGCCGCAGCGATGTGGCCGATGGCGACAGCACAAGCCGCACCGCGACCTTGGCCATTTCCACCAGAAGGAAGGCATTGAGGTAGAGGGTCTGGCGGATGCCGATCTGTCCGAAGTCCCCGAGCGCGAGAACGGCGAGCGCATAGCCCGCGCCCCAGGCAAGGATGACGATGACCGCATCGATCAGGGCCGAGGCGACGAACAGCGTCGCCGTTCGCACCACGCCGCCCTCGCGCGCCGAGACGCTCATGTTCGCGTAAACCGACTTGCCGAACCATCGCAGGACGAGGAACACTGCAAGCGTGCCCGCGATCACCAGCGCCAGATCCCAGAGCGTATCGACAAGCACCCCGATCTCGCCGCCGCTGAGCCCTTCGAGCACCTCCGGGGCGCGCATCAGCTGATCCCAGAAGCGCGCACCAAAAGCCACGACGTCCTCCGCGGCCTGTTGCGTGAAGAGCGCGACCTGACGCACGAAGGACATGTCCTCGGCCGATGCGGTGTCGGCTGTCAGCGCATCGGGGATCACCTCGTCCGACGCCTCGGCGGGCGCGGAGTCGCGGGCGCGCAACCGCTCGATCAACTCGGTCCGCGCCGCGTCGTCCTCGATGACCTCGAGCAACAGATCGACGCTCGACGCCGGGCCGGGCGCGTCCGCGGAACTTCCGGCATTTTCCTGGGCCTGGGCCGTGCCGAGGGAGATGGAAAGAAAGACCAGAAGGCTCGCGACCGGTCGCAGAAACTGCATGTACCTCTGCCCTTTTCTCTTGGAGAACGACATCATTCCCGCCTTGTGTTCAGCACGTCCGGCGAACGGTCGAGCGCGTGGTCGCCAAAGTCCTAGTCCTAAAGGGGGTTTTAACGACGTCAAGCAACAATCACCGTACGGGATGCACCCCACGCGCCGCCACCCGACACGGTGACGGATTTCCGATGCAGGTCGCGGCGGAACGCTGCGCGATCGCGCGACTTCAAGCCGCGTTGGAAAACCTCCAAGGTGGCGGCCGCGCGGGTCCTGAAGCGGGCTACGGGGAAACTGCGTCGATGGTGTGGCGACGACTGCCTAAACGGTGCGATTGAAGTCGGCCGCGTCACCGAAATCGCTGCAAGGAGTGTGAGCGGTGCTGACAACACTCTGGGTTCCGGCGCGACTGTCGTGTCGTGCCAGAGCGAGACATGCAAATCCGGCTTGGACCGGGCCCGCTGGGCGCGGCCGATGCTGTTCTGTGATGGATGTTCGGCGATGGATCACCCGGTATGTGTAACATTTCAGATAGGCCAGCACGGCTTCGGGGCCGTAGAAGGCTGGTTTGGCGTCGTGTTCCAGACGTGCCTCCGGCACGATGTCGACGATCTCGAGGTAGCAGACCACGGCTGTGCGCGGTGACGCGCCGGCGCATCGGCACGGCAGTGATCTGCGAGAAAGAGCGGGAATTTTACCTTCCGCCCCCGTCCCCGCCACCATCAGCGTCCGCGTCCACGTCGAAATCGGCTTCGGTTTTCTGCGCGGGCATCTGGTTGCGCGCGCCCTGAACCGACGCCTTCGACCGATCTGCCATCTGACCGGTAGGCGCGGCCTCTTTGCGGATCCAGAGTTCCTGCTGCGGGAAGGGAATCTCGATACCTTCTTCGGCAAAGCGCCGGGCGATGTTGAAGTTCATCTCGGAATGCACGTCCATGATCCAGTTGACGTCGCGCAGGATCGCACGGATCTCGAAGTTGAACGTGCTGTCGCCAAAGCCCCGGAACAGGATGGTCGGCGGCGGGTTCATCAGCACGAGGGGATGGTCTTCGGCGATCTCACGCAGGATGGCCTCGACCTTGCGGGCATCACTGCCGTAAGCCACGCCCACGGGCACGATGACCCGGCCCACGGTATTGCCACGCGTGAAGTTGGTCACGGTGCCGCTGACGAAATCGGCATTCGGCACGATCACGTCGGTGCGGTCGAAGGTCTCGATCCGGGTGGAGCGCACCGAGATCGCCTTGACATAGCCGTGTTGCCCGCCGACCTCGATCCAGTCACCCTCGGAGATCGGGCGTTCGATCAGCAGGATGATACCGGCCACGAAGTTCGACACGATGTTCTGCAAACCGAAACCGATACCGACCGACAAGGCACCGGCGACGATGGCGAGCGAGCTGAGATCGATGCCCGCGCTGGTGATCGAGATCAGCACCGCGAGAAGGATCCCGACATAACCGACGCCCGACACGATCGCGTTGCGCCCCCCGGTGTCGAGCTTGGTCTTGGGCAGGATCGTGGTCCGGAGCGTCCCCTGTACGAGCCGCGTGATCAGCAGGCCAAGCGCGAAGACCACGGCGAGGGTCAGGAAGATCATTGGCGAGATCGTGGTGCCGCCGATGGTCACCCCCTCTATGATGCCGGTCCAGACCTGCCGAAGCTGGGCGGGACGCGCCCCCCAGATAAGCGCGAAGGCCGGCAGCGACAGCACCCCGAGGAAGAAGCTCGCGAAAACCGGCACCAGGGATTCTTCGGCGTTGGCGCGATTGCCGGTGAGCAGGACGTAAAGTTCGGACAGGAACCGCTGCACGATCATGATCGCTGCCAGCAGGATGATCGACAGCGCGGCGGGCAGCATGATCGCCGTGGCTGCGTTCATGTATCCGATGCCTGCAAGGATCGGGCCGAGTACCGCCAGCACGACCAGCAGACGCGACAACATGCCCGCGACCCGGTCGCTGACCTTGGAGTCGGTCTCGGGATCATCCTCGTGGGCGCGGCTGTGCTGTTTCAACAGGCTCGACAGCCGCCACAACAACAGCCCGCTCAGAACGATGAGCGGAAAGAGCACCACGTTGGTCGAAGGCTCGCCCCACCGCGCGCCTTCGGACACGGACCTTACAAGGTGGAGCCCGGCGACCACCAGACCCAGCGACGCACTGTAGAGCCGGCCCGAATAGCAGCACTGTTCATCGAGGTTGAATATCGGTGCGCGTCGTTCGTCGCGCGGGAACAGGCGCTGTCCCAGCCAGCGTGTCAGGAAAAAGATGAACGCGGCGGGCAGAAGATTGGTCAAGACAAGCTCGCCGGTCGATCCGGAGAGGCCGCTGATCCGCGCCGCCTGCACGATCGCGGCGAGACCGAGGAAGGGCAGCACCCATTCCCCGAGTGAAATCAGAAAAGAGGTGATCCAGCGTCCCGCGCTCGGTTCTTCCTTACGCAGCCTGCGCATCAACCGCACGGTCCAGATGCGGCCGCGCGTCAACAGCAACAGGCCCGGCAGCAACAGCCCGATCACGCCGGGCAGGTTGTCGATCAACACCTGGTGGCCCACCGGGCTTTTCCAGCTTTGAACCGCCTCGGCGCGGATACTGTCGAACAGGCTGTAAAGCGCGCTCACCGCCCGAGGCCAGGATTGCGGGTTCACCGGCGCCGGCCCGAGCCGCAAGAACTCTGCGGTCTGCCGCGCGCGGATTTCCTCATCGATCGCGGCGATCAGACCGTCGGCACGGCGCTGAGCAACCTCGGCGGTGCGCACCGGCGCTTCGAGCCGGGCAAGCCGCCTGTTCAGTTCCTCGCGCTGTGCGGCGATCTCGGAGGGTTCGCTGCCGTCTTCGGGCGGGGGCCCAAGTGCCTGAAGCTGATCTCGGACCGTGCGGATGGTCGCCGAATTGGTTCCCTGCGCGTCGATGAATTGCTGCCGCCACTCGACCAGTTGCCGCCGGAGGTCTTCGAGGATCGGCGTACTGACCTCGCCGCTTTCGAGGGCGCCTTCGACACGGGTCGTGAACGCTTCCCATGCCTCGTAATCCGGCCCGTCCATCGATTGCTGGGCCTGCGCGCCCGGCGTGACGATCACCGGGGCCACGATGCCAAGGCCAAGCGTCAGCGCAAGGCACAGAAGCGAAAGCAGTCGTATCATTCGGCGAAGACTCCGGGGATCGAACGTGGTGCCTGGTCCAGCCAACCGGGCGTCGGAAGCCCCTTTTCGCGCAGGAACTCGGGATTGAACAACTTGGACTGATACCGCGTGCCGTAGTCACACAAGATCGTTACTATCGTGTGACCGGGCCCCATTTCGCGCGCCATGCGCATCGCCCCGGCGACATTCACGCCCGTCGACGCCCCCATGCAAAGACCCTCATGTTCGAGCAGATCGAAAACGATCGGCAACGCCTCTTCATCCGGCACCTGACAGGCAAAATCCGGGGTGAAGCCCTCGAGATTGGCCGTGATCCGCACCTGCCCGATGCCTTCCGCGATGGAGGACCCCTCGCTCTCCAGCGCGCCGGTGGTGTAGTAGGAGTAAAGCTTGGCACCCATCGGATCGGCGAGGCCCATCTTCACGCCCTTGGGTTGCAGCGCCATGCCCACCCCGGCCAGCGTTCCGCCCGATCCGACGGCGCAGATGAAACCGTCGACCTGCCCGCCGGTCTGGTTCCAGATCTCGGGGCCGGTGGTCTCGACATGCGCCTGGCGGTTCGCGACATTGTCGAACTGGTTGGCCCATATGGCCCCGTGAGGTTCGGTTTTGGCAAGTTCTTGCGCCAGACGCTCTGAATAGCGCACGAAATTGTTCGGATTCGAGTACGGCGCGGCGGGCACCTGCACAAGGTCGGCGCCGGAAAGGCGCAGCATGTCCTTCTTTTCCTGGCTTTGGGTTTCGGGGATGACGATCACGGTCTTGAACCCGAGCGACGCGCCGACCATCGCAAGACCGATGCCGGTATTGCCGGCCGTGCCTTCCACGATGGTGCCCCCAGGTTCGAGATCGCCCCGGGAAATGGCGTCGCGGATGATGTAAAGCGCGGCGCGGTCCTTGACCGACTGTCCCGGGTTGAGGAATTCGCATTTCCCGAGGATCTCGCAGCCGGTTTCCTCGCTGGCGCGACGCAGCCTGAGCAACGGGGTGTTGCCGACAGCGGCGGCCAGATCCTGTGCGATGCGCATGTCCGTTGCTCCCCGTATGCGTGATGTCGCTCGGGTTTAGGACGTCATCCCGCGGAACTCAAGGCATCGCGCCGCTCTCATGTCATGGTGCGCAGACGCGCGCGTTCCCGTTGCAGCCAGATCAGTGCGAGGATCAGCGGGCCGTTATTGGCCTCTCCTGTCTGCAGCAGGTCCATCGCCCGGTCGAAGCCGATGACATGCGTGCGGATATCCTCGTTTTCCGTCGCAAGCCCGCCGGACCCCTGCGCGAGATCCGGCAGATCGCAGATCCCGAGGAAGAGGTGAAATACCTCTGTCGAATAGCCGGGCGTGCAGTAATGGCTGGAAATCCGCTCGAGGGCGCGAAGCTCCAGCCCGGCCTCCTCGCGGCATTCGCGAAAGGCGGTGTCCTCGGGTGCCTCGCCGGCGTCGATGCGGCCCGCGACGGGTTCCAGCATCCAGGGATGCGGGTCACCGCGCCCGTACGGACCCATGCGGAACTGTTCGACCAGAAGGAGGCGGTCATGCGCGGGATCATAGGGCAGCACGAGGGCCGCATCGGTGGCGACGAACACCTCGCGGCGCAAAAGCGGGCTTGAGTTACCGTCGAAATGCGGGTGACGCAGGCTGTAACAGCGGGTGCGGAAAAACCCCGCATGCGGTATCTCGACGCGCTCGGTTTCGACCGCGTCGGCCCGAAAGCTGCTGCGCAGATCGGTGGGCGCGCTGTCACGTGCCGCGACACGGGCCGCGGCGCGCGACAGGATCATGGCCTTTGTCGCGGCAAGCTCCGCGACAGGACGCTCCGCCATGTCGCCGACGATCTCGCGCACCGCCTCGTCGAGCGTCCTTTGCGAGGTCGTCGACCAGCGCTCCGGCAACCAGTTGCGTTCGCCGTGCGCGCCGGAAAATGCCCACGCCGCGAGATCGCGCGCGCCGCGATGCACGCGCACAGATTGCAAGGGCCCGAGGCGCAACGCCTCGGCGGTATAGATCAGGCGCTTGATCGCCTCGGGGTCCTCTATGATCCGGCCATGCACACCCGCACTGCCCTGCGCGAGCCCCGGCAGCGGGAACGCATCCGCAGGCGCGGACAGCCGGTGATCGGGCAGCAGCGCCTCCGCCGCGCGATCCGCCGCCGCACCGATCGCCACCTGCAGGAAACTGCGGGCCGCCATCGGCCCGTAGAGGAAAAGCGGGGCGACCGCCGGCATTCAGGCGGGCCTGGCTATGGTGATCTGCGTGACATCGCAACTGCCGCCCTTGAACGCCCCCGCGCAGGACGTGAGATAGAAATTCCACATCCGGCGAAACCGCTCGTCAAAGCCCATCTCGGCGATCTCGTCCCATCTCTGGTTGAAGGCTTCGTGCCAGCGGCGCAGGGTTTCGCTGTAGCTTTCGCCGAATTCGATGGACCGCGCCACCGTCAGCCCTGCGCGCTGGATCTCGTCGCGCAGGACGCTCGGGCTGGGCAGCATGCCTCCCGGAAAGATGTACTTCTGGATGAAATCGACGTCGTTGCGGTAGCTTTCCCAACGGCTGTCCTCGACCGTGATGATCTGCAGCGTCGCCTGCGCCCCGGGGCACAGACGGTCGCGTAGCGTGTTGAAGAACACCGGCCAGTATTTCTCGCCCACGGCCTCGAACATCTCGATGCTGGCGACGCCATCATAAGTGCCACGCTCGTCGCGGTAATCCTGCAGTTTCAGCGTCACACGGTCGGTCAGCCCGGCGCGGGCGATCCGCTCTTGGGCATATGTCAGCTGTTCCTCGCTGATCGTCAGACCGGTGACATGCAAGCCACGCGTGCCCGCGGCATATTCGGCGAAGCCACCCCAGCCGCAGCCGATCTCGAGCACGTGATCACCCGGCTTCACGCCCATCTGGTCGACCATGCTGCCGTATTTGGCGATCTGCGCCTGCTCCAGGCTGTTGCGCCCCTCGTTGAACAGCGCGCTGGAATAGGTCATCGTGTCATCCAGCCACAGACGGTAGAAATCGTTGCCCAGATCGTAGTGATAGCTGATGTTGCGCCGCGCCTGCGCCTTGGAATTGCGCTTGAACCAGAAGCGGATGCGCTCGTAAAGCTGCACGATCCTCTGGCCCGGGTAGCCGTTATAGATGCCGTCATCCTCGTTGAGCAGGTCCATGAAGGACTGCAGGTCGGGGGTGGACCAGTCGCCTTCCATGTATGCCTCGCAGAACCCCAGGTAGCCCTCGCGCACCAGCCGCGCGAAGACTTCGACATCGTGGATGCGAAGCTCTGCCACCGGGCCGGGCTGCGCTCCTTCGGCGCGGAACGTGCGGCCATCGGGCAAGATGATGTCGAGCCGCCCGGCACTGATCTGGCCGGCCACGGCAAAACATCGGGCGAAATAGCGCGGCAAGTCCTTCTGTCCGCGTGTCTGTGTCAGGATCATTCGATCATTCCCTTGTTTTTTCCCGGCATGGTCCACACCGCCTTGCGACGGCCGGACATGCGCGCGGGCGGCGTCGCCCTGCATTCAGAAGTCTCGCGTTTCATATGCGGCCAGCGCGCGCTTGCGCCCCTCTTGAAGGCCGACAACCGGATCGGGATAGGCATCGCGCGGCGACAGCCCCCATGCGTGCGGGATCGCGTCGAAATAGGACAGTGCCGTAGCGCTCGGGGCGTCCGTGCCTTCGGCGATCCAGCGATGGATGTAGTCGTGCCCCGGGTCGAATTTCCGGAGCTGCGTCTCGGGGTTGAAGATGCGGAAATAGGGTGTGGCATCCGGCCCGCAGCCCGCCGCCCATTGCCAGCCAAGCGCGTTCGACGCCGGATCCCAGTCGGTCAGGCAGTCGGTGAACCAGTCATGCCCGATCTTCCAATGCGTCATCAGGTGCTTGGTAAGATACGAGGCCACGATCATCCGGCCGCGATTGTGCATCCGGCCCGTAACGTACATCTCGCGCATCGCGGCATCGACGAAAGGCACGCCCGTCCGTCCCTGTTTCCACGCGACGACCTCGGGGCGCGCAGAGTCCTCGTTCCATGGGAAGGCATCCCATTCCTCGCGCCAGTTTCGGGTGGTGATGCGCGGCGTGTGATAGGTCAGGTGATAGGCGAATTCGCGCCAGACAAGCTCTTTCAGCCATGTTTCGGCGTCGTCCGCGCCGTCGTGCAGCGCGCGCAGCCCGGCATGCCAGCACCGGCGCACCGAGATCTCGCCATGGGTCAGGTTTTCAGAAAGGTTCGACGTACCGGCCGTCGCGGGAAGATCGCGGCCCGTGCCGTAGTCCCGGATCGCGCCGCCAACAAAGGCCTCGAGCCGCGCTTGTGCCGCGGTTTCGCCGACGCATTGATGGGGCCGGACCACATCTGCGCCACGATGCATGGCCGTGCCAAGCGCCCAATCCGCCAGATCGTCACTCGCGGGCCAAGCGTCAGGGGCCGGGATGCGCGGCGGTGCGGCCTCGGGTTCGGGCACCTCGCGATCCTTCACCGCGCGCCAGAGCGGGGTGTAGACCTTGTAGAAACCGCCCTGCTGCGTCTCGACGGTCCACGGCTCGAACAGAAGATGCGCGTTGTGGCTATGGGCCGTGATGCCGCGCTCTTTCAACGCCGCCTTGACCGCTCTGTCTCGCTCGATCGACTGCGGGTCGTAAAGCCGCGACCAGTGCACGCTCCGGGCGCCGGTCTCGGCGATCAGCTCCAGAAGCGTGGTCAGCGCATCGCCTTTGCGCAGGATCAGACGGCTGCCCTTCGACGCCAGCGTTTCCGACAGGTCCGCCAATGACAGGCCAAGCCGCCATGCCGGGGCGGCGCCAAGCCCGGCGACCCCCTCGTCGTGGATGAAGACCGGGATGGCAGGGCCGCCCTCCGCACAGGCAGCCCGCAACGCCGGGTGGTCGTCGAGCCGCAGGTCACGGCGCAACCACAAGATGGTCGGTGCGTTCTGTGTCATCCCCGGCCCTGATCCTTCAGATGCATGTACGTGGCTTCGAAGCGCCGATCATAGGACATCCTCCAGCGCCGTCAAAAGCGCGTCGACCTCGTCACGCGTCGTGTAATGCACGAAACTGAGGCGCAAAACGCCTTTGTCAACATCGACACCCATGGCCTTCAGCGGGCGCACTGCATAGAAATCGCCGCCCCCAGCCATGATGCCATGCTGCGCGAGATCCGCAGCGACCTCGGCACCCGGGCGGTCGAGGGCCACGGCGACGGTCGGCGCGCGGAGGGTTGCGTCCGACGGCCCGATGAGGCGGGCCGAATTGCGATCCGCGAAGAAGTCGAGCAGCGGCTGAAGCAACTCGGTTTCATGCGCGCGCATGAGGTCGTGCACGCCCTTGCTCCGCGCCCGCGCGTCACCGTCGATCCCGTGACGCCCTGCCAAGGCGTCGATGTAGTCGGCGATGCCCGCACTCGCCGCGATTTGCGCATGATCCGGCCCTGCCGGGGTGAA
Source organism: Roseovarius sp. D22-M7 (assembly GCF_037083785.1). Taxonomy (NCBI): domain Bacteria; kingdom Pseudomonadati; phylum Pseudomonadota; class Alphaproteobacteria; order Rhodobacterales; family Roseobacteraceae; genus Roseovarius; species Roseovarius sp. D22-M7. The sequence continues at coordinate 1,877 of NZ_JBAPKY010000007.1, read as the reverse complement.
CCGCTTGTAAAGCGTGTCGCCGTTGAACCAATGCGCCTGGTTGGGCAGCAGGTCACCCAGTTCGCGCCGGATCACCATGATGCCCTGGTGCGGGCCGTAGGTCTTGTAAGCCGAGAAAAGATAGATGTCGGGCCCCATGCGCCCCACCTCGGGCAGGCCGTGCGGCGCGTAGCTGACCCCGTCGACACAGACGAAGGCCCCGGCGGCATGGGCGAGCGCGGTGATCTCGACCACCGGGTTGATCGCGCCGACCACGTTCGAGCAATGCGGAAAGCAGACCAGCCGCACGCGCTCGTCCAGAAGGTGTTCGAGATCGACCGGATCAAGACAGCCGGTGTCGGGGTCGATCTTCCATTCGCGCAGCTCGAAACCCTCGTCGGCGAGGCGCCGCCAGGGCCCGGAATTGGCCTCGTGATCCTGGTTGGTGACGATGATCGCGTCGCCCGGTTCCATCCATTGCCGGAAGGCTTGCGCAAGAACATAGGTGTTCTGCGTGGTCGAAGGGCCAAAGCTCAACTCCTCCGTCGCGACCCCCATGATGGCCGCCAGGCGCGTGCGCGCCTCGTCCATCTCCGCGCCTGCCATCTGACTGGCCTCGTAGGGCGCGTAGGGCTGTACCTTGCGCTGCCGGTAGAACCGCTCCAGCCGGGCGATGACGGGTGCGCAGGTGAACGAGCCGCCGGCGTTCTCGAAGAATGCCCGGCCCGCGAGAGACGGCTCTGCAAAGGCCGGGAATTGCGCCCGCACGAAGTCATGATCGAGTGCCAAGATCGGTGTCTCCCGTGTTTTTGCCGTAGAGAACACCAAAGCCCCCCGGCGTGCAACACTGACGCATTCCGTCCGGTGGGAGCTTTGAGCATCCAGACCTGTCGCGTGATGCGCGGCAGGTCCTTGCTATTGTTTGATAAATTACCAAATCCACTATCGGGAAGACAGACCGATTTCCGAGACTTTTTTCTCCGCGGCATCATCCGCCCACAACGTTGTCGCATTACCGTCGCCTGAGTTCTGCAACAATGCCTTGTGACCGCCCCGCGACGGCATCGATGTGCCAAGGTGGGTCTGCGATGATCCACTAACAGGCCGCTGAAGAAGTCTGTTTGGATGGACGTTTTCCCGTCTGCCGTGGCCTGAAGACCGGTCATCCGCGGGTGCGGAACCGGGGCTCGCCCAGACCAGGTTGGGCCGGGTGACGGGCAGTTTCCGCAGCAGATAGGGGTAGATCTTGTGCCCGGGCGCCGGTTTCGAGGTGTTCGGCTCGCGATAGAGCGCCTCGATGCCCATGCGCTTCATCAGCGTGGCGACGTGCAGCCGCCCGACCTTGAAGCCGTCCTGCACCAGCAGACCCGGCAGCATGCGGCTGCCCGCGAATGGGAATTCCATATGCAGCTTGTCGATCCGGTGCATCAGCTTCAGATCGGCGTCGGGCACCGGGCGGGGCTTGTAGTAGACGCTGCCCCGGCTGATCCCCAGCACCTTGGCCTGGCGGACGACGCTCAGCCTTGCACTGGGATCGGTTCGCCCGTTCCCTCGGACCAGTGGCGTTCACGGGCTCACTTACTTGCGCTCGGCAACAGACCCGCCTTGCCGAGCGCGCCGGACAAAAAATCGNCGGTTCCGGCTCAGCTTTCACGCTGTCGCCGAACACCCCGGTCGCACCTTCGAGCAGCTGGTCGCGCCACTGCTTGATCTGGTTGGGATGAACGTCGAAATCCTGCGCCAGCTCGATCAGGGTCCTCTCGCCCTTGATCGCGGCAACCGCCACTTTCGCCTTGAATGCCGGGGCTGTGGTTCCGGCGCGGTCGTCTTGCCATGGTCTTCTCCTTGCTCGCAGCATCATGCCGCTGTTGCACGGAAAATCCACCTATCCCGGCTGT
>NZ_JBAPKY010000006.1:0-114734 GCF_037083785.1 Roseovarius sp. D22-M7 | reverse complement strand
GTGCATGAACGCACGGATGCTAACGTGGCAGGTGGGTCAGTTTTAGATGATCATAACCCACCCAGGTGGGTCACTTTTGCATGCCGATTCACAAACCTGATCGGCGGTTAGGCCAAGGATGTTGAATTGCACCGGCACGTCGAAGTCACGCCCGAACCGTTCTACTTTCTCGCGCAGGGACTCCGTGGCGTCGCGGCCTGATCTGTCGAAGTCATAGAGGCTGTGAATGACAAGCGTTCTGCCGGTATCCGCCAAGCGATGCACCGCGCCATAGGCGAAGGTCTCTGACGTGTAGCCGCCTGTCGGCATGAGCGGCACGTCGAATTCGGATGTCACCGGATAGAGAACGCCAGCCAGTGCCGATTTCTCGATCCAGATTTCAACCTCAAGATCGGTATCCGCCCAAAGGGCTTTGCGATACAGGCGCGCGGTGTCCTGTAGCGCGTCCTTCCATCCGTCGAAGGTGCGGGGCTTGCGCATGTACCTCGTCGCATCCGCGATGCAGTGATAGGGCAGGCGGCGCTCGCGGCGCAGTGCCAGAACCTGCGCCTGCACCTTGTTATAGCCGCTCTCTGATTTCTCGATCAGATCCTTGACGGTTGCGGCGTAGAAAAGCTGCCGCACCGTGACCGGGCCATGCTCTATCGCGTAGTCGATCAGGAATTGCGCGCGGGCTTCCATCTGCGCCCGTGTCGCGCGGTTTCGTTTTATCGGGCTGGCCTGATAAGTCATGCGTCACCCCCCTGCCCATGCAAGGAAAGCGCGCTTGTCATTGTCGGTCAGGCTCAGGAATAGGGCGGCAATCATCCGCTTGCGTGCCTTGATGCCCAGCGCCTGATTTCTCAATCGTTTCAGGGCGCTCGTGAAATATGCCTCAAGTTCCGCTGAATTGGCGCAATAGGCCCAATACCCTGCGCCCTCTCGCACGTCGCCCCAATAGTCCAGGCGCGGTGCAGCCGCCCCTATTTCGTCGAGAAATGTTGCGCAGATCACGGCGGCGTCTTGTTCGTCGAGCGATTGCAAAGCCCAGACTGCGGCCTCGCGCTTCATGTGGCGGTGTCGCGCCGCGCCGGTCAGATCACCGCACGTTTCGTCGAATTGATTATCGTGTTTCATTGCTCGTGCCTTCCGGTTGCCCGATAGGCGTGGCGGTGCTATGATACCTCAAAGCCGTCCAGCTTTGTGACTATCCTGAAAGCCCGCGCCGTCGCCCCGGTGCGGGTTTTCTTATGCGGCGGATTTAGTCTCGCGCGCTTCCAGCCATGCAATGATATCGGCCTCGCGCCAATATCTCCGGCGTCCGATGTATTGCGGCTTGGGAAAATCCAGATCGGGGTTGTTCAACCAGCGATGCAGCGTCATCGCGCTTATACCGCCGCACATTTCCAGCACGGGGCCAGTTGGTATCCGGCGGTGCGGATTGCAGGTGTCGGTTTGCATATTCATGGGCCAAGGCTCCTTTCGGGTTATGCCGTGGCCCTCTTAGTAAGCACGTGTGCGAACGCTTGGGATTGCGCGCGAAAATCAGAAATTAAATCGCAAGGCGTTTGCCGCTTCCCATTTGTCTCTTCCGGCTTGCGGCGGCGGGGCGCGATATCCGCCCGCTGGGTCCTTGTGTCTCTCCACCAGATCAGCATCAAACAAAGCTTCGGTGAATTCTTGCCAACTCGCATTGGGCAACGCCTCTCGGGCGTCGAGCGTGCGCAAATAGCCAAGCCATTTTACAGGGTGCCGACGCTTTTGCACAAGCCGTCCATGCAGTTCCTTTTGTTCACGCTTTGCAACCCGTTCAACTAATTTGATTTGTTCCGCAATCGGGCGATCGAGATTAATTGTCACCGCCAGTTCTTCCGGTGCCGGGGTCAAAGTGTTCCGCAATTCGGGCGCGCGCCCGACATGCGAGCCGCGCATTGAAGTTACGCCGCCATGCGGCCAGCGTAGTAGGTCATCTTGGGGAAATTCGGACACGCTCGGATCAAGAGGCGCAGAATAACCCCATTTGCGCCAGTGCCGATTCCAGAGTTTATCGGCCTGCGCTGATAGGGTTTCCCACGCGCATCTGGCGTCCGGGGCCGGGTTTTCCTTCATGCGTTTGCGGGCGGCCTCTACTTCCCGCTGAAGCGTCAGATAGGTCAGCGTTTCTGCGCGGTAATCATCGCGCCTTCGGGTAAACTCCCAATGCCACCGCGCAAGCGTCCAGCGTTTTGTATCGCCATATGCCGATGGATCGCACCAACGCGGGAGGCCCCACTCATTCACCGGGCCAATCCCTCGATTTGCACCACGTTGTCGGCCCGGCCCTCGACCAGATCGGCCACCAGCCGTGCCCATGCGTCCAGTGCGGCCCGCTTTTCGTCCGCGTAGTCGTGCCGTTGATAGACGCTCACGATCCCGGCGGCGCTGCCGCTGACGTGGTTCAAGACCGCCTCGGTGACGCGCACCGGGATGCCCAGCCGCGCAAGCCCGGTCGCGCAGGTTCGGCGCAGATCGTGGAAGGTCCAAGCCGGGATCTCGACTGGCTCGCCGCGTTCCTCTCGGGCAATCTCGGTCATGCGCCTCACAAGTCGCGCGTGCGCCTTGGTGAAGCCGGACACGGGCGCTGTGCCGGTTGTCGTGAAGATGAAGCCATCACGCCCCTTGATCCTCTCCACGCCTGTGAGAACGTCCTGCGCGGCTTGTGTGAGCGGCACGGAATGTGCGCGCCCGTTCTTCGTTCGCGCCGCTGGCAGGTGCCAAGTGTCGCCGTTGATTTCCGCCTCGGTCATGCCCGCGACCTCGCCGCGCCGCTGCCCGGTCAGGATCAGCAGCCGCGCCAATGGCCCGAAAGGTTGCCCTACATCGCCAGCCGCAAGCCATAGCCACCGCAATTCGTCGTCGCTCAGAACGCGCTCGCGCGAATTTTCCGGGGAAGGGGGCTTTGTGCCGGTGATAGGCGACGTGGCGATTGCGTCCCGCTCGACCGCCCATGCGAAGAACGCTGACAGATAGGCGCGCGTCCGGTTGGCAGTGACCGCGCGCCCGCTCTCGACAATATCCTCCAGCAGTTCGATCACGTCGCGCCGCGCAATGTCCTGTATGCGGCGATCGCCCCATTTCGGCATGACGTGCTTGTTGATGACGGCCTGCACCGTGTCGCCCGCCTTGAGTTGCGTTAGCCTTCGCTTGCGGTAGGTGTCGAACATTGTGCGCACCGTGTCACGCTCGGATAGCTGCGCGTCGATCCGCGCGGCCTTGGCTTGTTTCTTCGCCGCGCCCGGATCGTCTCCATGCTCGACCGCCTCGATTGCCTCGGACGCGGCGGCGCGCGCATCCGCCACGCCCATGATCGGCCACCGGCCAAGGGTCAGCTTGCGCGGTTTGCCAGCGTATCGGTAGCGCAGCGCCCACCCTTTCGCGCCGCCCGGCTGCACGACAAGGTAAAGCCCGGAAAGGGCCGGGTCGGGGATCTCAAGCCGCTTGTTCGGATCCGGTTTTGCGGCCTCGACCGCCTTCGTCGTCATTGCGCGCGCCATGTCACACCCCCTATCCAATGGTGTTACCCCGGCGTTTTCCAGCCCTGCCAGAAGGTTGGCCCGAAGGCCCAAATTCGCGGCCCAGCCTGTTACCCGAAGCCTCTCGGGTAACACAGGGGTAACAGATTCCGGTGATTTGCACCGTTACCCGAAGTTAGCAACAAACCCTAACATTGCAAGGAAAGTCTTGTGATATATGGTGAAAATGTAGGCTGGATGTTTTGACTTGTTAGGCTCTGTTTGCCTATAAATTTGGATTGTGGATCCAGAGGTCCCCTGTTCAAGCCAGGGAGGCGGTACCATCCAGTCTGACATGACATGCGCGGTACGAGGCCGAGGGTTGGTTCTTGGCGGGGTCGCAAGGATCCGCGGGATCGACTTCGGCGCAGGGGTCGGGTCCGCTCGACTTCGGGGACGCCGCGTGACAAGAGACGGCGACACGTCCCCTGACGAGAGTTCACGTCTCATGCCCGACCTCGTTCCCGTCCCCCCACAGGTCACCGTGCCGGGCCATTTCGGCGAATGGATCCAAGGTAGGATGGGCGCGGACGGGCCGGTCGCGCTGGTGACGCTGGCGTGCCCTGCCTTGTGCGCGCGGGCGCCGGGAAGGGCGCTGCGCGTGCGCGACCATTTCAGCGCGGCAAGGCTCGAGGCGTTCGCGGACGCGCTCGGGCTGGCGGCGCCGGAGTGGCCCGAGATCGATTGCGACATGCCGCTCGGGGCGGGGGCCGGGGCCTCGACCGCCTGCCTCGTGGCGGCGGCCCGGGCGGCAGGGTTCGAGGGCGCGCCCGAGCGGCTGGCGCGCGCCTGTCTCGCATTGGAAGGGGCCAGCGATCCGCTGATGTACGATGCGCCCGACCGCCTGCTCTGGGCCTCGCGCCGGGCCGAGGTGTTGCGGGTGCTGCCGAGCCCGCCCGAGGCCGAGATCGTCGGGGGTTTTTGGGGCGCGCCCGAGGTGACCGATCCCGGCGACGATGCGTTCCCGGACATCGCCGACCTGGTGGAGTTCTGGGCGCAGGCCGTCGCGCGCGACGATCTGGCCGCCGTCGCGGGGATCGCCACCGAATCGGCGCGGCGCTGCTCCGTGCTGCGCGGGCCGGGCGATCCGATGTCGGATCTGGCGCGGGATCTCGGCGCGCTCGGGATCGCGCGCGCGCATACCGGCTCGGCCCGGGCGTTGATCTTCGCGCCGGGGCGTGTGCCCGATGGCGCCGAGGCGATCTTGGGCGAGGCCGGGCTCGACCGGGTGGTGCGGTTTTCCACGGGCGGCGCGGGATGAGTTTCGCGGCGATGATGCTGACCGGGCTGGCGATCGACCTGGTGCTTGGCTGGCCCGACCGCCTTCACGCCCGGATCGGACATCCGGTGACATGGCTGGGGCGCGTCATCGCCGCGCTCGAGGCGCGGTGGAACCGCGGCCCGCGCGGTGCGCGTCTGCGCATGGGGGCCGCGACCACCGGGATCGTCGTCGGGCTGGCGCTGGTGCCGGCGGTGGCGGTGCAGATGCTGTTGCCCGCAGGCCCGCCCGGCTGGCTGATCGGCGGGGTGCTGGCCTGGCCGCTGATCGCGCTGCGGTCGATGCACGATCACGTGGCGGCGGTCGCGCGGCCGCTGGCACAAGGTGATCTGGACGGCGCGCGCGCGGCGGTGGCGATGATCGTGGGGCGCGATCCCGCGACGCTCGACACCGGCGGCGTGGCCCGGGCGGGGATCGAGAGCCTTGCCGAGAACACCGGCGACGGCATCGTCGCGCCGATCTTCTGGGGCGTGGTCGCGGGCCTGCCGGGGATCGCGGTCTACAAGGCGATCAACACGCTGGATTCGATGATCGGCCACCGCGACGCGCGGTTCGAGGCGTTCGGCAAGATGGCCGCCCGGCTCGACGACGCGGTGAACCTGATCCCGGCGCGGCTGACGGGGGGGCTGTTCGCACTGGGCATGCCGCGGCACGCGGCGCGCGCCTGCCGCGTGATGCTGCGCGATGCGCGCCGGCACCGGTCGCCCAATGCCGGCTGGCCCGAGGCGGCGATGGCCGGCGCGCTCGGGCTGCGGCTGTCGGGGCCGCGCGCCTATGGGGCGAGATTCAGCGACGAGCCGTGGCTGAACGCGGGCGCGCCGGATCCGGGGCCACGCGACCTGCACCGGGCGCTGTCGCTTTATGCGCGCGCGATGGCGCTGCTGGCGCTTGCGCTTGGGGCGCTTTGCTTGTTCTAAGGCGGCATGCAGACCGAAGCCCGTGATCACGGCGGCAATCTAGATGCCGCGATGCGCCGTCATGGCGGCGACATGACGCGTTGGATCGACCTGTCGACGGGGATCAACCCGGTGCCCTACCCGGTGCCGCACCTTGAGCCTCGCGCCTTCACGGCGCTGCCCACCCGAGGCGACATGGAGGCGCTGCGCGCGGCGGCGGCGGTCTGTTACGACAGCCGCGCACATGTCACGCCGATGGCCGGCGCGCAGGCGGTGATCCAGGCGGTGCCGCATCTGGCAAGGCCGGGGGACGCGCGCGTGCTGGGCCCGACCTATAACGAGCACACGGCGGCGCTGGGCGCCTGCGGCTGGAGGGTTGCGGAGGTTACAACGCCCGAAGCATTGGCCGGGGCCGATTGCGCGGTCGTGGTCAACCCCAACAATCCCGACGGGGCACGGTACGACCCCGCCCGCCTGCGGGCGCTTGCCTCGCAAGTCGGCCTGCTGGTGGTCGATGAAAGCTTCGTCGATCCCGACCCCGAGCTGTCGCTGGCGCCCATGCTGCACCGCGGACCGGAGAACGTGATCGTGATGCGGTCCTTCGGCAAGTTCTACGGGCTGGCCGGGCTGCGGCTGGGATTCGCGCTGAGCGGGGCGGAGATCGCCGCGCGACTGGCCGATCTGGCCGGGCCGTGGCCCGTGTCGGGCCCGGCGATCGAAGTGGCGCGCGCGGCGCTTGGCGATCGCGACTGGCAGCGCGAGACCAGTGCGCGGCTGGCGCGGGACGCCGCCCGGCTCGATGCGCTGGCCTTGCGGGCGGGCTGGTCGCTGGTCGGCGGCACGCCGCTGTTCCGGACCTATGCCACGCCGGATGCCGCCGCGGCGCAGGAGGCGCTGGCGCAGCATCACATCTGGTCGCGCGTGTTTCCCTATGCGCCGGGCTGGCTGCGGCTTGGTCTTGCGGGGTCGCAGGACGACTGGGACCGGCTCAGCGCGGCGCTTGGCTGAGCGGTCGCGATAGCAGCAGCGCATCGACACCCGCGCCGTAATAGCCGTTGCGCCGGCCCACCTCGACATAGCGCGCGGCAGTGTAAAGCGCTCGGGCGGGGGCGTTGTCCGCGGCCACCTCGAGAAAGGTCTGTGTCGCGCCGCGCGCCGCCGCCTGTGCATGGAACGCGCGCAGGCAGGCACGGGCAAGGCCGCGGCGTCGATGCGCGGGATCTGTGGCGAGCGTCAGGATCTCGGCCTCATCCGCGACCACCCGCCCGAGGAGAAAGGCGCGCGCGTCGCCAGTGCAGATGACGTGGCGGTCCTGCAGGAGGCCCTGAAATTCTTGCGCCGACCATGGTCTGCCATGCTGATCGAAGGCACGGGCATGGGTTTCCGCGATCGCCTCAGGCGTCATCGAGGATGCGGGGCGGGGCGTCGCGCGCCGGTGCGGCGTCCGCGGGCCGGACGTAAAGCGGCGCGGGCGGTGGGCCATCCCCGGGAGCAAGGGCCGCGAGGCGCGCGATGGCGCAGGCCAGATCCGCCGGCGCGGGCGGCAGGACCGGGCGGTCGATCCCGGCGAGCGCCACGAGCTGCGGCGGACCGCCCTCGGGTTGCACATAGGCCTGGCCGTGCGGCGCCGGCACGCACGGGGTGCCCTGCGGGGCGCCGGCGCGGATCGCGTCCAGCGTGCCGATGCCGATGGCCGGGATCCCGAGGCTGAGGGCGAGGCCGCGCGCCAGCGACACGGAAATGCGGATGCCGGTGAAATTGCCGGGTCCGATGCCCACCCCGAGACGCGCCAGATCGCCCCAGTCGACACCGTTTGCGGCCAGCATGTCCTGCAGCATCGGGACCAGCCGTTCGGCCTGTCCGCGCGTCATCTCCTCGGACCGCGCGGCGAGGATCCGGTCGCCGGACAGCAAAGCGGCCGCACAATGTGCGGCCGATGTGTCGAATCCCAGCGTGAGCGTGTCACATGCCAATCGGTCGGACCTCTGTCACCTCGGGGATGTAGTGGCGCAGCAGGTTCTCGATCCCCATCTTCAGCGTGATGGTCGAGGACGGGCAGCCCGCGCAGGCGCCCTGCATGTGCAGGTAAACGACGCCGCGCTCGAACCCGTGAAAGGTGATGTCGCCGCCATCCTGCGCCACGGCGGGCCGCACGCGGGTGTCCAGAAGCTCCTTGATCTGGCCGACGATCTCGGAATCCTCGCCGCTATGCTCGGCATGGCCCGAGGCAGCGGTACCGCCGGCGGTCATGACCGGCTGGCCGGACTGGAAATGCTCCATTATGGCGCCGAGGATCGCGGGTTTTATGTGGTCCCACTCGATGTCGGTCGCCTTGGTGACGGTGACGAAGTCGTTGCCGAGAAACACCCCCGACACGCCCGGCACCTTGAAGATGCGCGCCACCAGCGGCGAGGCCTCCGCGCCCTCGGCGGTCGGGAAATCGGCGGTGCCGGCTTCGAGGACTTCCTGCCCGGGCAGGAATTTCAGCGTGGCGGGGTTGGGGGTGGATTCGGTCTGGATAAACATGCGCGCGTCCTTTCGAGATTACTTGCAGATATGCGCCTGCAGGATGCGCGAGTCAAGAGTTTGGAACGATTCCAAACTGGCGGATGTCGCGGTCGCGGGCCGCCTTGCGGCTCAGGTGATCGCTTCCAGCCGTTCCTTGCTGAGGTCGCCGGGAACGATGGTGATGGGCATCGGCAGCGTTCCGGCATTCCTCGTCAGCTGCGTGACGAGCGGCCCGGGCCCCTTCTTGCCGGACCCGGCCCCGAGCACGAGTACCCCGATCTGGTCGTCTTCGCTGACCTGCTCCATGATTTCCGTCACCGGTTCGCCCTCACGGATGACCAGTTCGGGATCGATGCCCTGCTTGTCGCGCATCCACTTGGCGAAGACCTCGAAATGCGCCTCGATCCGCTCGCGCTGTTCCTCGCGCATGATGTCGCCGACGCCGATCCAGTGATTGAATTCCTCGGGGGGGATGATCGCGAGGATCTCGACACCGCCGCCGGTGCGGGCCGCGCGCATGGCCGCGAAGCGCATGGCGTTCAGACATTCGCGGCTGTCGTCCAGTATCACGAGAAACTTGCGCATCGCTGGAACCCTTTCGGATGGTATCATGACGCGGAATGGCGCCGGGGGCAATAGAGCCCGGGCGGGGCGTATCCCGGGCGTCTGAAAATGTGGAAGATGTTCATTGACAAGGGTTTGCGGGATGGTCTTGACGTCAATCGAAGGTGCCCGCGACCCGGCCGAGCAGCATGAAGGCGCGCGCCGTGCGGGTTTGCGCCAGTTGCGCGATCTCGGCATCGCTGGCGTCTGGCGCGAAGTCGCCCAGCATCCTGTCGAAGAGGCGCAGGAAATGATGCGCCACGTCGCGAAAGACCGCGTCCTGTTTCATGCGCCTCGTCGCCACGTCGAGCGCGGCCTGATCGTGCACGCCGCCCAGGCTGGCGATCGTGCGGCCGCGTTCGCCACTGGCGAAGCGCCGCCACAGATCGGGATGCGCCATGTCGGGGTGCAGGTCGTCCATGTAGATGCCGTCCTGCGACATGAGCGTCAGGATGTCCTGCGCGGCGCGGATGATCTGCGCCGCCGAGCGATCCCGCAGCGCTCCGCGCAGCGCCGTGAACCCGGCCGTGTCATCCATGTTCTGCGGGAAATTCAACGCCCCAAGGAAATCGGCCCGCGACAGCCCCGGCTGCGCGTCCTCGGCCGGCATGTCGAGCGGCAGGGTGACCTGGTCGTCATCGGCGGGCGGCGCCGGGGTTGGGGCGGGGGCGGGCCGTGGCGCCTCGGGTGCGGGCTGCGGCGTGGCGCTGAGCGTATCGAGCGCCGCCTCGATCCCGCGCTGCCGCGCGGCGATCTCGTCGAGCTTGACGAGGACGCCGTCCGCTGCCGCCGGGCCCTTGGCCGGCGTGTCGTCGTGGTCGGATCGCAGCCCGTCGATGGCATCCTCGAGATGGGCGCTTTCCTCGCGGACGGTCTCGATGGCGCGCAGCAGGATCACCCCGAGCCATGTTAAAGCCGCCGGCAGTGCCGCGCAGATCAGGCCGATCATCAGGTGGGCGCCCGTGCCGAGCGGCGACGCGGATGCGCCCCAGATGAAAACCGTCGCGACGCCGATCCCCCAGAGGATCGCCGCCCCGAAGCTGACCCGTTCGAGTGATGTCACGTCAGCCTGCCTTCGTGCAGGGCCCGCGGCCCGTCAAACGTATGCGACCTTCAGGATCTCGTAGGCGCGATCGCCGCCGGGGGTGTGCACCTCGACGCTGTCGCCCGCTTCCTTGCCGATCAGCGCGCGGGCGATCGGCGACTTGATGTTGAGCAGGCCCTTCTCGATATTGGCCTCGTGCTCTCCGACGATCTGGTAGGTCTTTTCCTGGTCGGTATCCTCGTCGACCAGCGTGACCGTCGCGCCGAACTTGATCGTGCCCGACAGCTTTTTCGGGTCGATCACCTCGGCGAGGCCGAGGATGCCCTCGATCTCCTTGATGCGGCCCTCGATGAAGGACTGCTTTTCCTTGGCCGAGTGATATTCGGCGTTCTCGCTGAGATCGCCGTGCTCGCGCGCTTCGGAAATGGCGCGAATGATGGCGGGCCGTTCGACCGACTTGAGCTGCTTGAGCTCTTTCTCGAGCGCCGCGTGGCCGCCGGCGGTCATCGGGATCTTTTCCATTTCGCGTGTCCATTGTTAAGAAGGGGCCGCGTGTCCGCTGGCCCCGTCAGTCTTTTGTCACCGTTTAACGAAGAGTGCACGAAGGTGGCGGATGATTGCAAGAGCGGATCGGACGGGGTGGCGGATTCCAGCGTCAATGCAGCGCGCAGCGCCGGTTCCCGGCGGTCTGACGTCGTGTTTTGTTTGACGGCAAATGCCGGGCGTGGCTTAAGGTTCTCGCCAAACGACGAGCGGCTTCTACGTCCAGTGATGTGGGCTGCAAGCAGAGGAAATGCCGATGACGGATGTGACGCGCGAAGCCATGGAGTATGATGTCGTGATCGTCGGGGCGGGGCCGGCCGGCCTGTCGTCCGCGATCCGGCTCAAGCAGCTCGACGCCGACCGCGAGGTCGTGGTGCTCGAGAAGGGCTCCGAGGTGGGCGCGCATATCCTGTCGGGCGCGGTGCTGGACCCGTGCGGGCTGGACGCGCTGATCCCCGACTGGAAGGAGAAGGGCGCGCCGCTGAACACGCCGGTCGCCGATGACAACTTCTACCTGCTGGGCGAGGGCGGCAAGGTGCGCATCCCGAACTGGCCGATGCCGCCGCTGATGCGCAATCACGGCAATTACATCGTGTCGATGGGCAATGTCTGCCGCTGGATGGCCGAACAGGCCGAGGCATTGGGCGTCGAGATCTTTCCGGGCATGTCGTGCTCTGAGGTTGTCTATGGAGAGAACGGCGAGGTCCGGGGCGTCGTCGCCGGCGAATTCGGCCGGAACTCCGACGGCACACCCGGGCCGCATTACGAGCCGGGAATGGAACTGCTGGGCAAGTACGTGTTCCTGTCCGAAGGCGTGCACGGATCGCTGTCCAAGGAGGTCATCGGTAAATACGACCTGGCCGCCGGCAAGGAGCCGCAGAAATACGGCCTTGGCATGAAGGAGATCTGGGAGATCGACCCCGCCAAGCACCGCCCGGGATCGGTGACCCACACGATGGGCTGGCCGCTTGGCAAGGAAGCGGGCGGGGGATCGTTCATCTACCACCTCGAGAACAACCAGGTCTATGTCGGGTTCGTGGTGCATCTGAACTACGAGAACCCGTATCTGTACCCCTACATGGAATTCCAGCGCTTCAAGCATCACCCGATGGTCGCCGAGCTTCTGGAGGGCGGCAAGCGCGTGGCCTACGGCGCGCGGGCCATATCCGAGGGCGGCTGGCAGTCGCTGCCCAAGATGGTGGCGCCGGGCGTGGCGCTGCTGGGATGTTCGGCGGGGATGGTCAACGTGCCGCGCATCAAGGGCAACCACAACGCCATGCTGTCGGGCAAGGCGGCGGGCGAGGCCGCGCATGCCGCGCTGACCGGGGGCCGCGAACGCGATGAGCTGACCGAGTACGAGAGCGATGTGCGCGATGGTGCGATCGGCAAGGACCTGAAGAAAGTGCGCAACGTCAAGCCGCTGTGGTCGAAATACGGGCTGGCGGCGTCGCTGACGCTTGGCGGGCTCGACATGTGGACGAACACCGCCGGGTTCAGCGTCCTCGGGACCATCGGGCATGGCAAGTCGGATGCGGCCGCGACCGGCAAGGCAAAGGATCATGCCAGGATCGACTACCCCAAGCCCGACGGCAAGCTGAGTTTCGACCGGCTGACCAATGTCAGCTTCTCGATGACCAATCACGAGGAGAACCAGCCCTCGCATCTGTGGCTGAAGGACGCGGACGTGCCGATTTCCGTCAACCTGCCGGACTACGCCGAGCCGGCGCAGCGCTATTGCCCGGCCGGCGTCTACGAGGTGGTCGAGGAGAAGGGCAAGGAGCCGCGCTTCGTCATCAACTTCCAGAACTGCGTGCATTGCAAGACATGCGACATCAAGGACCCCAGCCAGAACATCGTCTGGGCGGTGCCGCAAGGGGGCGATGGCCCGAATTATCCGAACATGTGAGGGGTGCCGCGGGCCGCATTGCGTCGCTTTGGCGATCGCTGTAGAAACCGTGACATCCCGGGTGAGAAAAGGCAGGTCAGCGTGATAACAAGAACCATCTCGGCCCTCGTGCTGTCGGCACTGCTGCAGCCCGTTGCGTTTCCGGTGGCGGCGCAAGAGCCGTCGGGTGCCTATCTTGCGGCGCAGCACGCGCGCAGCATGGCCGATTTCAAGGCCGCCGCGGAATACTATTCGCAGGCGCTGGCGCAGGACCCGTCCAACCCGTCGCTTCTGGAGAACGCGACCGTGGCCTACCTGGCGCTTGGCCAGATCGACCGCGCCATCGCCGTGGCCGGCAAGATGGAAGGCGACGACCTGCGCAGCCAGGTGGCGCAGATCGTGCTCATCGCCGAGGAAACCCGTAACGAGAACTGGGATGCGCTGCTCTCGCGGGTCGAGGACATGCGCGGCGCCGGGGACCTGGCCGACGGGCTGATCGCCGCCTGGGCGCATCTCGGGGCCGGCGATGTCGACGCCGCGCTCGCCCGGTTCGACACCGTGGCCGAAGAGCGCGGATTGCGCAGTTTCGCACTTTACCACAAGGCGCTTGCGTTGGCCTCGGTCGGGGATTTCGAAGGCGCCGACGCGGTGTTCGCGGGCGACGAGAACGGCCCCGTCCAGCAGACCCGGCGCGGGGTGATGGCCTGGGCACAGATCCTCAGCCAGCTTGGCGAACAGGAGCGCGCGCTGGCGCTCCTCGACGAGACCTTCGGCAGCGATCCCGATCCGCAGGTCGCCGATCTGCGCGCGCGCGTCGCCTCGGAGGCGCCCGTGCCGTTCGGCCTTGTCCGCACTCCGCAGCACGGGGTGGCCGAAGTGTTCTTCTCGCTGGCGCGCGCCTTGCGGCAGGATGCCAATGACGAGTTCGTGCTGCTTTACGCGCGCATCGCCGAGGCGATCCGGCCGGACCATGTGGACGCGATCATCACCACCGCCGAGTTGCTGGAAAACATGGGGCAGTTCGAGCTGTCCATCGCCGCCTACAAGAAGGTGCCGCGCGAGCACCCGTCCCATCATGTCGCAGAGCTTGGCCGCGCCGAGGTGCTGCGCCGCGACGACCGCCCGGATGCCGCGGTCGAGGTGCTCGATCAACTGGTGCAGGCCTATCCGGACCTTGCCGACGTGCATGTCGCGGCCGGGGATCTCTATCGCACGCAAGAGGACTACGCCGAGGCGGTGTCGTCCTACGACCGCGCGATCGAGTTGCTGGAAGCGCGCGACAACCCGCAATGGTTCGTCTATTACGCGCGCGCCATCAGCCACGAGCGGCAGGACAACTGGCCCGAGGCCGAGGCGGATTTCCGCCGTGCGCTGGAGCTCAATCCCGGGCATCCGCAAGTGCTGAATTACCTCGGCTATTCGATGGTTGAAAAGGGCGTCAATCTCGACGAGGCGCTCGACATGATCGAACAGGCCGTCGCCGAACAACCCGAAAGCGGTTACATCGTCGACAGCCTTGGCTGGGCGCTATACCGCCTCGGGCGCTACGACGAGGCCATCGTCCACATGGAACGCGCCGCCGAGTTGATGCCGACCGATCCGGTGGTCAACGACCACCTGGGCGATGTGCTGTGGGCCGTGGGGCGCGAGACCGAGGCGCGGTTTCACTGGAAACGCGCGCTGTCGCTGCATCGAAGCGAGCCGTCACCGGATCTGGAGCCTGACCGCGTGCGCCGCAAGCTGGAGGTCGGGCTGGACGAGGTGCTGGAGCAGGAAGGCGCCGAGCCGCTGAAAGCCGCGGATGCCACCTCGGCCAACAACTGAAACTGCCCCGGCCAAGGTCAACGTGACGCTGCACGTGACCGGACGGCGCGCGGACGGCTATCATCTGCTCGATTCGCTGGTGATGTTCGCCGATATCGGCGACCGCCTGACCGTGGCGCCGGGGCCGCGGAGGTTGGCCGTGACGGGGCCACGGACCGCGGACGTGCCGGACGGGCCCGGCAACCTCGTGCTGCGGGCGGCGGACCTGATCGGCGCCGAGGCCGATATCACGCTGGAAAAGCGCCTGCCGGTCGCGGCGGGGATCGGCGGCGGATCGAGCGATGCGGCCGCCTGTCTACGCGCCCTTGCGCGGATGACGGGGCGCGCGCTTCCCGAGGACGTGCTGTCGCTCGGCGCGGATGTGCCGGTCTGCCTGGTGGCGCGCGCGGCGCGGATGCAGGGGATCGGCGACAGGGTGACGCCGCTGGACGGTCTGCCGACGCTGGACGCGGTTCTGGTCAATCCCGGTGTGGAGGTGTCCACGCCAGTGATATTCAAGCGATTGGAAAACCCGGACAACGCCCCGATGCCGATGCCGCTGCCGGGCTTCGCGTCTCCCGAGGATCTGGCCGGCTGGCTCGCGTCGCAGCGCAACGACCTCGAAGCGCCGGCGCTGGCCGAGGCCCCGGTGATCGGCGATGTCCTGCGGCGGATCGCGAAGACGCCCGAGTGTCGCATTGCCCGCATGTCCGGGTCGGGGGCGACCTGTTTCGGGCTTTATCCCGATGCGTCGCGCGCGCGGGCGGCGGCCGAGATGCTGACGACCGCACAGCCGGGCTGGTGGGTCGCGGCCTGTCGGCTCAGTTGATCCGCGCGACCACGTAATCGGCGAGATGGTCGAGCATGTCGCGCACCGGATGCGCGGGCATCGAGCGCAGGGCCCCGCGCGCCGTGTCGATCCAGGCGGTCGCGTCGGCGCGCGTCCGGTCGAGCGCACCATGCGCGTGCAGCAGGGCGAGCGCGTGGTCGAGATCGCCGTCGCGCTGATCGCCGCGCTCGATGGTGCGTTGCCAGAAGGCGCGTTCGGTGTCGGTCGCGTCCGCTACCGCCTTTATCACCGGCAGGGTCAGCTTGCGCTCGCGGAAATCGTCGCCGATGTTCTTGCCGGTCGCCGTCGCATCGCCCTCGTAATCGAGCAGGTCGTCGACGATCTGGAACGCGATTCCGAGCGCGTCGCCGTAGCGGAAAAGTGCCCGGATCTGGTCCTCGGGCGCTTCGGCCAGGACGCCGCCCACCTCGGTCGCGGCCGAGAAGAGCGCGGCCGTCTTGCCGCGCACCACCTGAAGATAGACGCCCTCGTCGGTGCGCAGGTCGCGCGCTGCGGTCAGTTGCAGCACTTCGCCCTCGGCGATGGTCGCCGAGGCGTTCGACAGGATGTCGAGCACCCGCAGCGAGCCGACCTCGACCATCAGTTGAAACGCGCGCGCGAAGAGGTAATCGCCGACCAGCACGCTCGACTTGTTGTCGTAAAGCAGGTTGGCGGTCGGGCGCCCGCGCCGCTGCGCGCTCTTGTCGACGACATCGTCGTGCAGCAGCGTGGCGGTGTGGATGAATTCCACCGTCGCCGCGAGATACACGTCGCGGTCGCCGCCATAACCGCAGAGATCGGCGGTCGCCAGCGTCAGAAGCGGTCGCAGCCGCTTGCCGCCAGCCTCGACCAGATGGGCGGTCACCTCGGGGATGCGCGGCGCGTGGCGCGACGCCATGCGCGCCCGGATCAGCGTGTTGACGGCGTCTATCTTGCCTGCGAGATGCGCGGACAAGGCGTCATGCGGTTTGGTTGCGGCGTCGTCCACTCCCGTCGATCTCCTGTCACTACTACTCGACAAATAGGCTGCGGTGGCCTTATGTCAGCCCCATGAAACTGCTTCTCAGAACGAACGATCCGGCATCCATGGCCTTTGCCCAGGCGCTTCTTCAGGGCGAGGATATAGACTGCTTTGAAATGGACGTAAACATGAGCATCCTCGAAGGGTCCATAGGTATTTTCCCGCGCCGGCTGATGGTGCCGGATGCCGATTACGACGCGGCTCGGCAGGCGCTTCTGGACAATGGATTCTGGCTTGAGGACTGAGCCGTTCGCCGAGAGCGAGCTGCGACGTGACGCATTTCTCGGGGGGCGTCTGTCGCTTTGGCAGCCCACGCACGGCTATCGCGCCGGGATCGACCCGGTGCTTCTGGCCGCCAGCATTCCCGCGCATTCCGGGCAACGGGTGCTCGACCTTGGCTGCGGGTCCGGCGTTGCGGTGCTTTGCCTCGGGGCCCGGGTGCCGGGCGTCGCGCTTGCGGGGCTCGAGGTTCAGCCGGGCTACGCCGACCTGGCGCGGCGCAACGCGGCGCACAACGGGATCGATCTCGACGTGGTCACCGGGGATGTGGCCGCGGTGCCTTCGGCCCTGCGGCAGCGGCTGTTCGATCACGTGATCGCGAACCCGCCCTATTTCGACCGCGACGCCGGCAGCCCCGCCCGGGATGCCGGGCGCGAGCAGGGTCTGGGCGAGGGCGTGCCTCTGGCCGACTGGGTCGCCGCTGCCGCACGCCGGGTTGCGCCGAAGGGCTTCGTCACGATGATCCAGCGGGCCGAACGGGTGCCCGAGCTGATGGGCGAGATGTCCAAGGCATTGGGATCGCTTGAACTTTTGCCGCTGACGCCGCGGGCGGGCAGGGCGGCGCGGCTGGTGTTGATGCGCGGGCGCAAGGGCGGCCGGGCGGCGTTTCGGCTGCATGACGGCTGGTGCATTCACGCGGGCGCGGCACATGCGTGCGACGGCGAGGATTACACCCCCGCGACCGCCGCCGTGCTCAGAGATGCGGCAGCCTTGCCGTTTTCTGCCTGAACTCCGACAAATCTGATCGGAAAACTTTCGCTCATCTCGCAGCTGCAGCGTGACAGGATTGTAAAAATATGCTGCACTTGCGTTCCTAGTTGTAAGGACAACTCATTCCAGAGGAGACAGCGCATGAGCTTGAGTTCGCATATCGAGGAACTTAGGAAGAAGCACCAAACGCTCTCTGAACGCGTGGAAGAGGCGCAGCGCGCACCCGGCACCAGTACGCTGGAAATCGCCGAACTCAAGAAGCAGAAATTGAAGATCAAGCAGGAAATCGAGCGCCTGTCGGAAAGCGCCTGACAGGATCGTGATCCAGGACGTGGGGCCGGTGTCATTTCGCACCGGCCCTTTTGCGTGGCGCGCTTAGCTGAAGAACTGCCCGCCATTGGCCGAGATCGTCGAGCCGTTGATGAAGCTCGCATCGTCGGAGACGAGGAACCGCACGCAGCGCGCGATTTCTTCCGGCTCGCCGAGGCGGCCGGTGGGAATCATGCCGATGATCGCCTCGCGGACCTTCTCGGGGACCGCCATGACCATTTCCGTGGCGATGTAGCCCGGGCAGACCGCGTTCGCCGTGATGCCCTTGGCGGCGCCTTCCTGCGCGAGGCTGCGGATGATGCCGAGGTCGCCGGCCTTCGTCGCGGCGTAGTTGGTCTGGGCGAACTGGCCCTTCTGGCCGTTGACCGAACTGATCACGACGACCCGGCCGAAGCCGCGCTCTCGCATGCCGGGCCAGACCGGGTGGATGGTGTTGAAGACGCCGGTGAGGTTGGTGTCGATCACCTCTTTCCATTGCTGCGGCGTCATCTTGTGGAACGGCGCGTCGCGGGTGATGCCGGCATTGGCGACGACGACCTCGATCGGGCCGAGATCGCCCTCGACCTGTTCGATGCCGGCCTTGGAACTGTCGTAATCGGCGACGTTCCACTTGTAGGTCTTGATCCCGGTCTCTTCGGTGAACTTCGCGGCGGCGTCATCGTTGCCGGCATAGCTCGCGGCGACGGTATAGCCGTCCTGCTTGAGCGATTTCGAGATGGCGGCGCCGATCCCGCGGGTTCCACCGGTGACGAGTGCGGTTCTTGCCATGATATCCTCCAATATGGCTGGGTTTCATCAAGTTGGTTATCGTGTCGCAGCGTAATTCGCAATAAAGTTGCGCAAGGCTTTGCCGATTTCGCCGCGCGTCCCTGTCGCCGGCATGAAAAAGGGTGCCGGATGGGGCACCCTTTGGTGTTCAGGACGTCGGCACGGTCGCCCGGCGGGTCAGGGGCGTTCGACGCACATCGCGACGCCCATGCCGCCGCCGATGCAGAGCGTGGCGAGGCCCTTCTTGGCGCCGCGGCGCTTCATCTCGAACAGCAGGGTGTTGAGGACCCGGCAGCCCGACGCGCCGATCGGGTGGCCGATGGCGATGGCGCCGCCGTTCACGTTCACGATCGACGGATCCCACCCCATGTCCTTGTTCACGGCGCAGGCCTGCGCGGCAAACGCCTCGTTCGCCTCGATCAGGTCGAGATCGGCGACGGACCATCCGGCCTTCTCCAGCGCCTTGCGGCTGGCATTGATCGGACCCACGCCCATGATCGACGGATCGACCCCGGCGGTGGCATAGGACGCGATCCGCGCCAGCGGCTCGATGCCGCGGCGCTCGGCCTCGTCGGCGCTCATCAGCAGGGTGGCCGCGGCGCCGTCATTGAGGCCCGAGGCGTTCGCCGCCGTGACCGAGCCGTCCTGGGTGAAGGCCGGGCGCATCTTCTGCATCCCTTCGATGGTCGCGCCGTGGCGGATGTACTCGTCCTTGTCGACGACGATGTCGCCCTTGCGGGTCTTGACGGTGAACGCGATCACCTCGTCGTCGAACTTGCCGGCCTTCTGCGCCGCCTCGGCCTTGTTCTGGCTGGCGAGCGCGAACTCGTCCTGGCTTTCGCGGGTGATCTGCCACTTGTCGGCGACGTTTTCCGCGGTCTGGCCCATGTGATAACCGTTGAACGCGTCCCAGAGGCCGTCGCGGATCATCGTGTCGATGTATTTCATGTCGCCCATCTTGTGGCCGGCGCGCAGATGCGCGGCATGCGGGCTGAGCGTCATGCTTTCCTGGCCGCCCGCGCAGATGATGGCGGCATCGCCGAGCTGGATGTGCTGGGCGCCCAAGGCCACCGCGCGCAGCCCCGATCCGCAGACCTGGTTGATGCCCCAGGCGGCGGATTCGATGGGCAGGCCGGCATTCACATGCGCCTGGCGCGCGGGGTTCTGGCCCTGCGCCGCGGTGAGGACCTGTCCGAGGATGGTCTCGTTGATCTCGGACTTGTCCACGCCGGCGCGCGAGATGACCGCCTCGAGGACGGCCGCCCCCAAGTCGTGGGCCGGAGTGGTGGCGAACGCGCCGCCGAATGATCCGACTGCGGTCCGCGCCGCAGATGCGATAACTACGTTGGTCATGTGTGCCTCCACCAAGCTGTGTTCGCCCGAATCGTCGCAAGGGGAGGTGGTCCCGGGCCTGCGACGCTTCGACGCTTGGCTTGGTCATATCGCAAGCCCGAGGCTTGGGCAACGGGGCAGATGTGAAAGGCGGCGCCGCGCCCCCGGTGTCAGGCCCGCGCCCTTGTCGCCTCGGCGACCAGCCAAGGCGGGCGCACGGTCGGCGCGCCGAAGCGGTAGCCCTGCATGCAATCGATCCCGAGCCCCGCCAGGTACGCGGCATCGGCCTGTTTCTCGACGTTCTGGGCCACCGTCACCATGTCGAATTGCCGGCCGATGGTCATCAGCGCGGTGGTCAGCACCTGGTTGTCGGTGTCGCTGGCGATGTCGCGGATGAAGGCGCCATCGATCTTCAGGATGTCGAAATAGAATGTCTTGAGGAACTTGAACGACGTGAACCCGGCCCCGAAATTGTCGAGCGCGAAGCCCACCCCCTTGCGCTGCATCCGGGTCATGAAGCCGGTGACAAGTTCGGGCAACTGCATGGCCGAGGTTTCGGTGATCTCGAGGATCAGCCGTTCGGGCACGGTCGGGTCGGCGGCGAGCCCCTTTTCCAGCATCCGCATCCAGCGCGCATACCCGATCGAGCGCGCCGACATGTTGATCGACAGGCGCAGCCCGGGATGGGTCGCCAGCACCCGCAGCCCGTGTTCGAGCGCCAGGCTGTCGATCACCCGGCCGGTTTCCATCACCTCGATCTGGTCGATGAAGTCGCGGGCGGGGATGACGCGCCCCGTGGCGTCGAGCACGCGGATCAACCCCTCGTAGAAGGCGGCCGTGTCGGGCTGACCGGCCGTCACGACCGGCTGGTAGGCAAGCATCACCTGGCTGTGCCGCACGGCCTGGTCGACCATCTCGACGGTGGAGCGATCGCGTGCCTCGACCGCGCGGGTCACCGGATCCTCGTGCCCGACGGCCCCCTTGCCCCATTTCCGATCCTGCGTCATCCGGTCCTCCGCAACGTCATGTGTTCTCACCGTGGGGCATATCCCTTAAGGATCGTTTAAACGGCGCATTTGCACGACTTTTTCGCCGGGGATATCACAAGGGAGACGCGCATGGAGCGATGCGGCTGGGTTGGCGCGGATCCGCTTTACGAGGCCTATCACGACACAGAATGGGGCGTGCCCGAATATGACAGCCGCGCGCTTTGCGAAAAGCTGGTCCTCGACGGGTTCCAGGCCGGGCTGAGCTGGCTGACCATCCTGCGCAAGCGCGAGAATTTCCGCCGCGCGTTCCACGGCTTCGATCCCGACGTGATTGCCACATGGGGGGAGGCCGAGGTCGAACGGCTGCTGGCCGATCCGGGCATCGTCCGGCATCGCGGCAAGATCGCGGCGACCATCGGCAACGCCAAGGCATGGCAGCGGATCGAGGCCGAGCAGGGCTTCGACAGGTATCTTTGGGATCATGTCGGCGGCACGCCGATTCAGAACCGCTGGCGGACGTTGGCCGAGGTGCCCGCGCAGACCGAGCTGTCGGCGCGACTCTCGAAGGATCTCAAGCGGCGCGGGTTCACGTTCTGCGGGCCGACCATCGTCTATGCCTTCATGCAGGCCGTGGGCATGGTCAACGACCACCTCGTGACCTGTCCCCGGCATGCGCCGGTGGCCCGCATGGGCGATGGCGCCCCGCCCGAACGCTAGAGGTTTCGAAACGCCGCGATCACCGCTATATGAGGTTCTGATCCTCAGGACGCGCGAAAGAGCCATGACCCAGACAGCCCCGATCACGCAGGACGTGATGATCATACCCCGCAAGCTGCCCGAGGGGCCGATCAACCTGGTCGGCCTGACCCGCGACCGCATGCGTGAGATGCTGATTGCGCATGGCACGCCGGAAAAGCAGGCGAAGATGCGCGTGAACCAGATCTGGCAATGGATCTACCAGTGGGGGGTGCGCGATTTCCACGCGATGACCAACCTTGCCAAGGCCTACCGGGCGGATCTTGCCGAGAAATTCGTGATCGAGATCCCCGAGATCGTCAGTCGGCAGGTCAGCGCAGACGGCACCCGCAAGTACCTCGTGCGCATCAAGGGCGGGCACGAGGTCGAGGTGGTCTATATCCCCGAGACCGATCGCGGCACCCTGTGCATTTCGTCCCAGGTGGGGTGCACGCTGACCTGTTCCTTCTGCCACACCGGCACGCAGCGGCTGGTGCGCAACCTGACGGCGGCCGAGATCATCGGGCAGGTGATGCTGGCGCGCGACGATCTCGACGAGTGGCCGCGCCCCGGCGAGGGGGCGGACGCGCATCCGCGCCTGCTGAGCAACATCGTTCTGATGGGCATGGGAGAGCCGCTATACAATTTCGAGAACGTGCGCGACGCGATGAAGATCGCCATGGATGGCGAGGGGATCTCGCTGTCGCGGCGCCGGATCACGCTGTCGACGAGCGGCGTGGTGCCCGAGATCGCGCGCACCGCCGAAGAGATCGGCTGCCTGCTGGCCGTGTCGTTTCACGCCACCACCGACGAGGTGCGCGACCGGCTGGTGCCGATCAACAAGAAATGGAACATCGAGACGCTGCTGACGGCGCTGCGGGACTATCCGCGCCTGTCGAATTCCGAGCGGATCACCTTCGAGTATGTCATGCTCAAGGACGTCAATGACAGCGAGGCCGATGCGCGGCGGCTGGTGAAACTGATCGCGGGTATCCCGGCCAAGATCAACCTGATCCCGTTCAACGAATGGCCCGGCGCGCCGCATCAGCGCAGCGACTGGGACCGGATCGAGCGTTTTGCCGACATCCTCTACAAGGCGGGCTATGCCAGCCCGATCCGCACCCCGCGCGGCGAGGATATCATGGCCGCCTGCGGGCAGCTCAAATCCGATACCGAGCGGGTCCGCAAGAGCCGGGCGCAGATCGCCGCGGACGCGGGGCTCTGACCAGGTGGCGGCGTTCGCCCCCCTTCCGCGCCCCTGCAACGCCGAGGGCGCGCCGCGCCGGGTCGGCGTCGAGATCGAGTTCGGCGGCCTGTCGGAGCGCGACGCGGCCGATCTCTGCGCCCGGGTTCTGGGCGGCACCGCGGTGCAGCTCGACAGCCATATCTGGCGTGTCGAGGACAGCGAGATCGGCACGCTCGACATCTATCTCGACATCTTCCTGCGCAAGGCGCAGCAAAGCCGGCTGCGCGACCAGGCCCTCGATCTCGGGCGCGAGGTGGTGCCGGTCGAGATCGTGACCGAACCGCTGGACATGGACGGGCTGTCGCGCCTTGACGATCTGCGCGACGCGTTGCGCAAGGCCGGGGCGCTTGGCAGCGGTGCGGGCTGGTTCTTCGGCTTCGGCGTGCATCTCAACATCGAGATCGCCAGCGACCGCGACCGCGACATCGTCCGCCCGCTTCTGGCCTACGCGCTGATCGAGGACTGGTTGCGCGCCGACAATCCCATCGACGATTCGCGCCGGCTGCTGCCCTTCACAGATCCCTATCCCACGGAGTTCGTGCGCGCCCTCATCAAGGCGGGGCCCGAGGCCACGCGGGATCATGTCACGGGTCTTTACCTGGAATACACCCCGAGCCGGAACCGCGGCCTCGACATGCTGCCGGTCTTTGCGCATTTCGACGCCGAGCGGATCGCGGCGGCGATTTCCGACAAGACCTCGGCGCGCCCGACCTTTCACTTTCGCCTGCCCGATTGCCGCATCGACGAGGATGGCTGGTCGCTCGCCGAGGAATGGCACCGCTGGATCGTGGTCGAGCGCGTGGCCGAGGACGGCGCGCTGCTGGACCGGCTGGCACAGGCCTGGGAAGACGATCACGGGCTGCTGACGCTGTCGCGGCAAAGCTGGGCCGAGCGCGCGGGCCGCATCCTTCGGACCGCGGGTCTGGCGCGCGCATGACCAGGCAACGCCCGGTGATCGGGGTCACGGTGTCGCGCCGGTCGGGTTGGCGGATCTACCCGTTGATCGCGGTCAACGTGTGGCTTGCCGGGGGGTGCGCCCGGCGCTGGCAGGCAGGCTGCACGGCAGATATCGACGGCGTGGACGGCGTCATCATCGGCGGCGGCGACGACATATCGCCCGACCTCTATGGCGGGCAGATCGTCACCTCGGCGCGGCTCGACCCGGACCGCGACGCGCTGGAGCGGGGCGTCCTGCTGGCCGCGTTCGTGCAGTCGAAACCGGTCCTGGGGATCTGCCGGGGCAGTCAGATGCTCAACATCGCACTGGGCGGCACGCTGCACCAGGATGCCTACGCCACCTACCAGGCGAGCGATCACAAGCGCACGGTGCTGCCGCGCAAGACCGTCTATCCCGAGGCGGGCACGCGTTTTGCCGCGCTGTCGGGCGAGGGTCCGATGAAGGTCAACGCGCTGCACACGCAGGCGGTGAACCGGCTGGGCGAGGGGCTGAGGATCGCGGCGCTGGACCAGGGCGGCATGATCCAGGCGATCGAACGGGTCGCCGATCCCTTTGCCCTCGGCGTGCAGTGGCACCCCGAGCATCTGTTCTACGCGCATCGGCAGATGGGCATCTTCCGCGCGCTGATCGCCGCGGCCGCCGCGCGGCGCGCGGACGCCGCACAGCTTGCCGGCGTGGACGCGTCAACGACCTGATCCCGGGCCTCTGAAAAAGGGTGTTCGAAAAAAGACAAACCCCCGGGCAGATGCCTCGGGGGTCGTCATTTCGTGTCGCAAGAAACTGAGCCGCGTGGCGTTCAGAGAAGCCCTTCGCGCTGCGCTTTCTTGCGTGCCAGTTTCCGGGCACGCCGAATCGCTTCGGCCTTCTCGCGCGCTTTCTTCTCGGACGGTTTCTCGAAATGTTGCTTGAGCTTCATTTCGCGAAACACGCCTTCGCGCTGCAGTTTCTTCTTCAGGGCGCGGAGCGCCTGATCGACATTGTTGTCGCGAACACTAACCTGCATGTGGTGTCACCACCTTCCCAAGTTGAAGTTGCAATAGATTGCAGGAATCGTTTCTATACCGATGTGCGTCTGGCTTGTCCAGAGCGCAACCCCCGAGAGGAGCGAAGAATGTCCCAGACGATGCTGATGTCCCGCCTACTGGAGGCCGCGAAGCTGCACGTCCCCTTCGACGGGTGGAGCGATGCGACCCTGCGGATGGCCGCCGACGATGCCGGGATCGATGCCGGTCTGATCCCGGCGATCTGTCCGCGCGGCGCGGTCGATCTCGCACTGGCCTTTCACGACGAGGGCGACCGCCTGATGCGCGCGCGGCTCGAGGCCACGGATCTGGGCGCCATGCGGTTTCGAGACCGCGTGGCGTTCGCGGTGCGCGTGCGGCTCGAACTGGTCGAGGACCGCGAACTGGTGCGCCGCGCCACGACGCTGTTCGCACTGCCGCAGCATGCCGCGGACGGCGCCAAGGCGATCTGGCGCACCTGCGATCACATCTGGACGGCGCTCGGCGATCGGTCGGACGATGTCAACTGGTACACCAAACGCGCCACGCTGGCCGGGGTCTACGCGTCCACGGTGCTGTATTGGCTGGGCGATGACAGCGAAGGATCGACGCGCACCTGGGAGTTTCTCGACCGTCGCATCGACGGGGTGATGCAGATCGAGAAGCTGAAAGGCCGGGCGCGTGACAATCGCCTGATCTCGGGGCTGATGGCCGGCCCGATGAAGGTGCTGAGCCGGGTGCGCGCCCCCGACCGGCGGCAGCAGACCGGTATGCCGGGGCGGTGGCGCGATTCGACTTGACACGAAGGAAGACATGATGAGCGAGATGATGCAGGCGGTCGAGATCACCGCCGCCGGCGGGCCCGAGGTGCTGCAGCCGACGGCACGCCCGCGCCCGGTGCCGCGCGCGGGCGAGGTGGTGATCCGGCTGGCCTATGCCGGGGTCAACCGCCCCGACGCGCTGCAACGCGCCGGCATGTACGCGCCGCCGCCGACCGCCAGCGATCTTCCCGGCCTCGAGGGCGCGGGCGAGATCGTGGCGGTCGGCGAGGGGGTCAGCGACCGGGCGCCTGGCGATCAGGTCTGCGCGCTGCTGCCCGGAGGCGGCTACGCGGAATACGTGGCCACCCCCGCCGCGCATTGCCTCGCCGTTCCCCAAGGCTTGGACCTCAAGCAGGCCGCCTGCCTGCCCGAGACATTCTTCACCGTCTGGTCCAACGTGTTCGAGCGCGGCGGCTTGAAGGGTGGCGAGCGCTTCCTGGTGCATGGCGGCTCGTCGGGGATCGGCACGACGGCGATCCAGCTTGCCAGCGCTTTCGGGGCGCGGGTATTCGCCACCGCCGGATCCGCCGAGAAATGCGCGACCTGCGCGCGCCTCGGGGCCGAGCGGGCGATCAACTACCGCGACGAGGATTTTGTCGAAGTGCTGCGCGCCGAGGGTGGCGCGGACCTGATCCTCGACATGGTCGGTGGCGATTACCTGCCGCGCAACGTCAAGGCGCTGGCCGACGAGGGGCGGCTGGTGCAGATCGCGTTCCTTCAGGGGCCGAAGGTGGAATTGAACTTTGCGCAGGTGATGGTGCGGCGGCTGACGATCACCGGCAGCACCCTGCGTCCGCAAGGCGATCTGGCCAAGGCGCGGGTCGCCGAAAGCCTGCGCGCCCGTGTCTGGCCGCTGCTGGCGGCGGGCCGGGTGGCGCCGGTGATGGATTCGGAATTTCCCCTGTCGCAGGCCGCCGCCGCGCATGAGAGGATGGAATCGAGCCGGCATATCGGCAAGATCGTGCTGAAGATCGCCTGAGGTGGCGGGAACTGTCATCGCCGCGTGTCGGGGCCGCGTGTCGGGATCCTCGGCATTCCTGCCATGACGGTCCCGCCGACACTGGCGAAAGAGCAGCAGGGCTCGTAACATCGACAGGACAAGACGCATTCTTTGGTCTTTTATTTTTCGGGCGGGATAAGTATATGACCCTCGAGTTCCCCGAAAATGGCAACCCGTTCCGGTCTGACCGGAACCGCCGGTCAGGCGCCGGGGAGGAATTGGGTGAAGGAGACCTGAGAGATGTCGAAACCGATCATGGCCAAGGCCACCGCCGTGTGGCTGGTGGACAACACGACGATAACCTTCAAGCAGATCGCCGATTTCTGCGGGCTGCACGAGCTCGAGGTGCAGGGCATCGCCGACGGGGACGTGGCCGCGGGGGTCAAGGGTTTCGATCCGATCGCCAACAACCAGTTGACCCAGGCCGAAATCGACCGCGCGCAGGCCGATCCGCTGCACCAGCTCAAGCTCAAGAACTACGCCGCGGCGCAGGGCGAGGAAAAGCGGCGCGGCCCGCGCTACACGCCGCTGTCGAAGCGGCAGGACCGCCCCAATGCGATCCTCTGGCTGGTGAAGTTTCACCCCGAGCTGGTCGACAGCCAGATCTCGAAGCTGGTCGGCACGACCAAGCCGACGATCACCTCGATTCGCGAGCGCACGCATTGGAACATCTCGAACATGCAGCCCGTCGATCCCGTGGCGTTGGGTCTTTGCAAGCAGTCGGAACTTGACACCGCCGTGCAGAAGGCCGCCGCCAAGAAGGCCCGCGCCGGCGAGACGCTGACCGACAACGAGCGCCGCAAGCTGCTCAGCACCGAGCAGAGCCTCGACGCCGATACCGAGCCGCGCATGCCGACCGCGATCGAGGGGCTCGAGACGTTCACGCTGGGGCAGAAGACCGAAGAGGAAGAGGAGGACGCGCCGCAACAGGATTACGACGCGGACAGCTTCTTCAACCTGCCGGACTCATCCGACGAGGATGACGAGGACGACCGCGGCTGAGCCTTTGCGTTATGCGTTGGCACCTCCGCCCTGGCCGTTTTTCGGACCACGGCGGTAGGTTGCGCAGGAACCGGGTCGCCTGACCTTCTGGTGCATGACAGCCTTTGCGCACACCGTTGCGAGGCCTGTCATGACCGAGACTCTTGCCGCACTGCTGATCTTTCTTCTGCCGCTCGCCTACAGTCCGGGGCCGGGCAACATGGTGTTCGCCGCCATGGGTGCGCGACACGGTGTGCGGAGCACGTGGCGCGCGAGCCTTGGCTATCACGCAGCGACGTGGCTGGTGACCCTGGCCATCGGCCTCGGCTTCGACACGGCTCTTGCGGAACGCCCCGTCATCGCGCGCGCGGTGCAGATGGTAGGGGTGCTCTACGTGCTTTGGCTGGCGCACGGTCTCTGGCGGGCGGGGGCTGCGCGGGAGGTGAAATGCGCCGCCCCGGCGATCGGGTTTGGCGGTGGCGTGGTTCTGCTCGTCTTCAATCCTAAGGCCTACATGATCATCGCGCTCATGTTCACCCAATTCGCGCAGGCCTCGGGGCTAAGCACGGTCGGGGTGACGACCGTCTTCACGCTCAACAACGCGCTTGCCTTCACGCTCTGGGCCGCCGTGGGGGCGACGCTCACACGGTTCTGGGCCCGCCCTGAAACCGCTGCGCGACTCAACAAAGGCCTGGCGCTAATGCTCGCGACGGTCGCGGTCTGGATGGCGGTCGGCTAGGCGGGCTCAGTCGAAGACGCGGGTGAGCGCCTGATCGGTGGCCGAGACGATCTGGTCGATGTCGTCGCGGGTGGCGATCAGCGCCGGCGAGTAGCACAGCGTGTTGTTGAAGCCCGGAACCGAGCGGTTCGTCGCGCCGATCACCACGCCTTGCGCCATGCAGTCGGCGACCACGGCCTGAACCATCTTTTCCGGCGCCGGATCCTTGGTCTGGCGGTCGGCCACCAGCTCGGCGCCGAGAAAGAGGCCCTTGCCGCGCACGTCCCCGATCACCGCGTGCCTATCCTGCAGCGCGCGCAACTGGTCGAGCATGTAGTCGCCCATGGCATTGGTGTTCTCGAGCAGACCTTCGTCCTCGATGATCGCCATGTTTTCCAGCGCCGCCGCAGGCCCCGCCGTGCAGCCGCCGAAGGTCGAGATGTCGCGGAAATAGTTCATCGGATCGCCTGCGTCCTCCTTGAACAGATCGAAGACCCGCTCGTTGGTCACGCAGCAGGCAATGGCGGCGTAACCGCTGGCCACGCCCTTGGCCATCGTCACGAAATCGGGCTCGACCCCGTAATGCTGGTAGCCGAACCATGTGCCCGTGCGCCCAACGCCGCAGACCACCTCGTCGATATGCAGCAGGATGTCGTATTTGCGGCAGATCTCCTGCACGCGGGGCCAGTAGCCTTCGGGCGGCACGATCACGCCGCCGCCGGCGGTGACAGGTTCCAAGCAGAGCGCGCCCACCGTGTCGGGACCCTCGGCGAGGATGACCTCTTCGATGGCGTTCGCCGCGGCTTCGCCATACGCCTCGCCCGTAAGATCCCATTGCGCGCGGTATTCGAGGCAATGCGGGACACGCACGAAGCCGGGCGTGTAGGGGCCGTATTGCGCATTGCGTTCGTCCTGACCGCCGGCCGAAAGGGTGGTGATGGTGGTGCCGTGATAGTCCCGCTCTCGGTAGAGGATCTTGTATTTCTTGCCGCCATGGCGCTTGTGCGCGATTTGGCGCACCATCTTGAAGGCCTTCTCGTTCGCCTCGGACCCCGAGTTGGTGTAGTAGACCCGGCTGAGGCCCGGCATTTTCGAGATCAGCTTTTCCGAGAACAGCGCGCCGGGGATCGACCCGGCAGACCCCGCGAAATAGGGCAGCTTGATCAACTGGTCGCGCACCGCGTTGGCGATGCGTTCGCGCCCGTAGCCCACGTTGACCGTCCAGACACCGCCCGAGACGGCATCGATATGTTCGCGCCCCTTCTGATCCCAGACGCGCATGCCGCGCCCCTCGACGATGATGCGCGGATCGCTTTTGGCGTCCGGCCCGGTCCATCCGGCATGCTGGATCAGGTGGTGCCAGACATACGCGCGATCGGCCTCGACCACGTGGCTGATATCGTTCTCGCGAAGTTTGCCGTCCATGGTCGTGCTCCATCGGGTTGTCGGTCGGCGATTGGGCGCCCGGACCGGGGGTGAACCTGTCGATCGTCCTGCCGGGACCGCGCCGTTGCGGGGCCGGCCGTGATGACGGCAGTATAATAGGTTTCGCCGCGGCAAGGCAATCCGGGCGCCCGCGGGATCTGAAAAGGCCGTGATCGGGGCAAGACGCGCATTGCGGCACTGGCGTCACTGGCAGTACCCCCGGAGCATGACCGATGGACCTATGGGCATCCCATGACGCGGGCGGACCCGCCGCCGCTGCGGATCGGCGTGATGCGCACGCTCTTGCGGCTTGGCGTGATCGCAGTCCTCGCGGTCGGGCTGCATTACGTCTTCAGCTGGGGCGAGGGCTGGATCCGGCAAAGCGAGTATGGCTGGGCCATGCCGGGCCTGATGATCGCGGCCATCGTGATCTACGCGCTGCTGATCGCCATCCCCTTCGTGCCCGCCGTGGAGATCGGGCTGTCGGTTCTGGCCGCCGGCGGGCCGGCCATGGCGCCTTTCGTCTGGCTGGCGACCGCGTCCGGCCTGACACTGGCCTACATGGCGGGGTGCGCCGTGCCGCTTGCGTGGCTGCACAGGTTCTTCCGGGACATGCACCTTGTCCGGGTCGCGCAGACGATCGCCGAGTTCGAGGCGCTGACACCGCAAGAGCGCGCCGCGTATCTTTATGGCCTGTTGCCCAGGCGCTACTGCGGCTGGATCGTGAAATACCGTTATCCCACGCTTGCGGTGCTGATAAACCTGCCGGGCAATTCGGTGATCGGTGGCGGTGGCGGGATCGCCTTGATCTCGGGGCTGTCGGGCGTGTTTCGTCCGGCCTTGACCCTCGTGACGATCGGGATTGCCACGGCGCCGGTGCCGTTCGCGGTCTGGCTTTTCGACTGGCAGATCTCGTGGGGCTGAGGCGCATGACGGGCGCATGACGCGCGACGGCCATTTTCTGACGCTTGCAGGCCGCCGGGCCTGGGCGTGGACGTCTATGTTGTGTCCAGATGCAGCGCGTCACAAGCAGGACAGCCCATATGCCGCAGGATCCCCTCGTCGTTTTCACCCCGTCGGGCAAGCGCGGCCGCTTTCCCGCCGGCACGCCGGTTCTGACCGCGGCCCGGCAGCTCGGGGTCGATCTCGATTCGGTCTGTGGCGGGCGGGGGATCTGCTCGAAATGCCAGATCAGCCCCGGTTACGGTTCGTTTTCCAAGCATGGCGTCACCGTGCACGAGGGTGCGCTGTCAGAGTGGAACAGCGTCGAGGCGCGCTACGACGCCAAGCGCGGGCTGAAACCGGGGCGGCGGCTGGGATGCCAGGCGCAGATCCGCGGCGACGTGGTGATCGACGTGCCGGCAGAGTCCCAGGTGCACAAGCAGGTGGTGCGCAAGGCCGCGTCGAGCCGCGTGATCGCCATGGATCCCGCGACGAAGCTTTATTTCGTCGAGGTGGACGCGCCCGACATGCACGAGCCGACGGGTGATCTGGAACGTCTGGCGCGGGCGCTGAGGCGCGAATGGAGCATTGACGCCATCCGCGCCGACCTGACGCTGCTGGCGAAGTTGCAGCCCACACTCCGCAAGGGCAAGTTCCAGGTGACGGTCGCGCTGCACCGCGCCGGCGCCGATGACCCGGCGCAGGTGCTGGAAATCTGGCCGGGCCTGCACGAGGACGGGCTTTACGGGCTGGCGATCGACCTCGGATCGACCACCATCGCCGCGCATCTGACCGATCTCGTGACCGGCGAGGTCAAGGCATCCGCCGGCATCATGAACCCGCAGATCCGGTTCGGCGAGGACCTGATGAGCCGGGTGAGCTACGCGATGATGAACCCCGGTGGTGACAAGGAGATGACGGCGGCGGTGCGCGATGCGATCAATACTTTGGCGCAGGACATCGCCGGCGAGGCCGGGATCGACGCCCGTCTGATCGTCGAGACGGTGTTCGTGTGCAACCCGGTGATGCATCACCTGCTTCTGGGGATCGACCCGGTGGAGCTGGGGCAGGCGCCCTTTGCCCTTGCGACATCGAACAGTCTGACGCTGAACGCCAGGGAGCTTGACCTGTCGGCGATCAACGCGCGCGCGCAGGTCTATATCCTGCCCTGCATCGCGGGCCATGTGGGCGCCGATTGCGCCGGCGTCGCGCTGTCCGAGGAGCCGGGAAAATCCGAGGATCTGGTATTGGTCGTCGATGTCGGCACCAATGCCGAGATCCTGCTGGGCGACCGCACCCGCGTTCTGGCCTGTTCCTCGCCCACCGGGCCGGCCTTCGAGGGCGCGCAGATTTCCTCGGGGCAGCGCGCCGCGCCCGGCGCCATCGAGGCGATCCGCATCGACCCCGACACGAAAGAGCCGCGCTTTCGCGTCATCGGCTGCGAGACATGGTCCGACGAGGAGGGGTTCTTTGACGAGGTGGGCGCGGGCGGCATCACCGGCATCTGCGGGTCGGGCATCATCGAGGCGGTCGCGGAATTGCGCATCGCCGGGCTGCTGGACGACAGCGGGCTTCTGGGCTCGGCCGAGGCGACGGGCACGGACCGCATGCAGGCCGAGGGGCGCACCCATGCCTACCTGATCCATGACGGCACCGACGATGGCGGGCCGCGCGTGACCGTGACGCAAGGCGACATCCGCGCCATCCAGCTTGCGAAATCCGCGCTCTACGCCGGCGCGCGGCTGCTGATGGACGAGCGCGGCGTGGACAAGGTGGATCGCGTCGTGCTTGCCGGGGCGTTCGGGGCGCATATCTCGCCGCTGCACGCGATGGTGCTGGGGATGATCCCCGACGTGCCGATCGACAAGGTCACATCGGCCGGCAATGCCGCCGGCACCGGTGCCCGCATCGCGCTGTGCAACGTCGCCGCGCGGCGCGAGATCGAGCGCGTGGTGGGCGAGATCACCAAGGTCGAGACCGCGATAGAGCCCAGATTCCAGGAGCATTTCGTCGCCGCCAACGCGATCCCGCACAAGACCGATCCCTTTCCGGAACTGGCGCGGGTCGTGTCGCTGCCGCATCCGCATTTCAACACCGGCGGCGATGGCGGCGCGGAGGGCGGACGGCGCCGGCGCCGGCGGGCGTAGTGTCAGGTGACTGTTAGACGGTGATGGCCAGACGCGGACGCTCGCAAGAGCAGCGCCACCCGCATGTCCGCGGGCAGGCGATCCAACAGATGTTCAGGGCGCTTTATTCCTGCCACCCCGAAAAAGCACAAATCAATGCGCCGGCTTAGACAAATCGCCTGTCCGTCACGCCAAAGGCGTGCCGATATCATCTGGCGCACCTTTGGTGCGACGGGGCGGACATGCGATGGCGCTGCGGCGCGGCGCGCCGCGGCTATAGCTTCACCCCCGATGCCGGCGCTACTCGGCGCGCATCATGTGTCATGTGTCAACACTCGCTCGGGCGAGTGGGGGGCGTCAGGATCGGCCGCAAGAGCGCCAGGGGATGCGCGCGCAGGCTGAGGTGCAGCGCCGCGTAATCCTCGACCATCTCCTCGCCCAGGGTCATCCGCGGCAGATGCGCGGCGGGCTCATTGATCGCCTCGCCGTCGAGATCGTGGGCGAAAAGCGGCAGCGGATCAGGCGACCGGATCGCCTTGGCCTGCCAGAGCGCGTCGCGCCGCGACAGCCCGAGTGCGGCGAAGCAATCCGCCTCGGCCAGCCGGGCCAGCAGCGTCGGGTCGAGCCCGGCGCGCCGCCAGACATCCTCGGGGCCGGTATAGCCGTTGCCGCGTGCCGCCGCGATCCAGTCGGCCTCGTCCCGGGCGAGGCCCTTGATCTGGCGAAACCCGAGCCGCAGCGCGAGGCCGCCCTGCGCGTCCGGCTCCAAAGTGTTGTCCCAGTACGAGGCGTTGATGCAGACCGGGCGCACCGTCACGCCGTGATCGCGCGCATCCCGCACGATCTGCGCGGGGGCATAAAACCCCATGGGCTGCGCGTTGAGCAGCGCGCAGGCGAAGACGCCTGGGTGGTGATGCTTGATCCAGGCGCTCGCATAGACCAGATGCGCGAAGCTGGCGGCGTGGCTTTCGGGAAAGCCGTAGCTGCCGAACCCCTCGATCTGGCTGAAACAGCGCTCGGCGAACTCCATGTCGTAGTTGTTGGCGCGCATGCCCTTCAGGAACCGGTTGCGGAACTCGCTGACATTGCCGTGGCGCTTGAAGGTGGCCAGCGCGCGGCGCAGACGGTCGGCCTCGTCGGGCGAAAACCCCGCGCCGATGATGGCGATCTGCATCGCCTGTTCCTGGAACAGCGGCACGCCGAGGGTCTTGGCCAGCACCCGACCCAGGGCGTCGGAAGGAAAGCGCACCGCTTCCTCGCCGTTGCGGCGGCGGATGAAGGGATGCACCATGTCGCCCTGGATCGGCCCCGGCCGGATGATCGCCACCTGGATCACCAGGTCGTAGAAAGTGCGGGGGCGCATGCGCGGCAGGAAGTTCATCTGCGCGCGGCTTTCCACCTGGAAGACGCCGAGGCTGTCGGCGCGGGCCAGCATGGCGTAGACGCGCGGGTCCTCTTGCGGCAGCGTGGCCAGCGTGTGGCGCTGTCCGCGATGCTGGTGCAGCAGGTCGAACGCCTTGCGGATGCAGGTCAGCATGCCAAGGGCGAGCACATCGACCTTGAGGATGCCGAGCGCGTCGATATCGTCCTTGTCCCAGCATATGACGGTGCGGTCGGCCATGCTGGCATTCTCGATCGGCACCAGTTCGTCCAGCCGGCCTTCGGTGATGACGAAACCGCCGACATGCTGGCTGAGATGACGGGGAAACCCGGTGATCTCTGCGATCAGGTCGAGCGTCAGGGCAAGGCGCGGGTCGCTGGCGTCAATGCCCAGTTCGCGCAGGCGCGCGGTGTCGAGCCGCCCCTCGCCGCCATGCCCCCAGATCTGCGAGGTCATCGCGCCGAGGATATCCTCGGACAATCCCATGGCGCGGCCGACCTCGCGGATCGCGCGCCTTGTGCGGTAATGGATCACCGTGGCGCAAAGCCCGGCGCGGTGCCGGCCGTAGCGGTCGTAGATCCACTGGATCACCTCTTCGCGGCGCTCATGTTCGAAATCGACGTCAATGTCGGGGGGCTCGTCGCGGGCCTCGGACACGAAGCGCTCGAACACCATGGTGCCCAGTTCGGGGCTGACCGAGGTGACGCCAAGGCAGTAGCAGACCACCGAATTGGCCGCCGAGCCGCGGCCCTGGCAAAGAATGCCGCGTGAGCGGGCGAAGTCCACCACGTCGTGCACGGTCAGGAAATAGGGCTCGTAGCGCAGCTTGGCGATGAGGGTCAGCTCGTGGGCCAGCATGTCGCGCACCCGCTGCGATGCACCGCCCGGATAGCGCCAGTCGAGCCCGGCAAGCGCCAGCCGCCGGAGCCGGTGGGTGGGGGTCTCGTCGCCGGCGACCTCGCTGGGATATTCATGGCGCAGCTCATCCAGCGAAAAGTTCAGCCGCGCGGCGAGGGTTTCGGCGCGTGTGATTGCCGCCTCGTGCCCGGCAAGGAGGCGGCGCATCTCGGGCGCCGAGCGCAGGCGCCGTTCGGCATTGGGCAGGGCGTGGCGGCCGAGGGTCTCGACCGTCACCCCCAGCCGGATCGCGCTGAGGACATCGGCAAGGCGGCGGCGCTGCGCGCGGTGCAGGATCGGGCAGGCGGCGGCCAGCGTCGGCATGCCGAGCCGGTCCGCGCGCCGTGCCAGCTGCTCGAAGCGCACCGGATCGCGCCCGTCGTAATGCGGGCGCAGCACGAGGTGCATGTGGTCGCCGTGGCTAGCTGCCAGCCGTTTCGCCTGCGCCGGCCAGTCGCGCCCGCGCCCTGGATGCAGGAGCAGATGCAGCCCCGCGGCCCCGTCGAGCAGATCTTCGAGCCGCAGGTCGCAGTCGCCCTTGGGGGCGCGGCGCCGCCCGAGGGTCAGCAGACGGCAGAGGCTGGCCCAGCCCTGCCGGTCCTCGGGCAGGGCGGTGACCTCGAGCCCCTCGCGCAGCACCAGCCGGGCGGCGGGGATCAGGCGGGGGGTGCAGGTCCATCGCGGTTCTGCAGGCCACGGCGCGGGCGGACCGATCGGGCCTTCCCGCGCCTCGACCGCCTGCCGTTCGGCCACCTGCCGCGCGATCTCTCGCGCGCGGCTGTGCGCGCGTACGATGCCCGCCACGGAATTCACATCGGCGATCGCCACGGCCGACAGGCCGAGCTCTGCTGCACGCTCCATGTACTCCTCGGGGTGTGCGGCCCCGGTGAGGAAGGTGAAGTTCGACGTGGCAGAAAGCTCGGCAAAGGACATGAGGCAGGGCGACTCGGGTTGTGTGGCAGCACACAGGCATTGTATTCTTGTTTTGTTCTTTCTTCCACTCCGGGTATGGGATGCAGACGGATGGAGCTGAAATACGACAGGTGGTCTTGATTGGATGAGCGGCGCCACCTGCATGTCCGCGGGCAGGCGATCCGCCCCTTATTCAATGCGCTTTATCCCTGCCAATCCGCAAAAGCTCAAATCGACGCGCCGGCTTCGACAAATCGCCTGTCCGGGGGGCGGACATGCGATGGCGCTGCGGCCTTCGGCCGCGTATCGCGCCAGGGCGTTAGCCAGCACGTCCCCTAAAGGCCGGCAACCAAACAGCCCAAAAAAACCAATCCCCCAAACGAAAACCGCGCGGCCCGTCTCTGGGCCGCGCGGCGGATTCTTATACTTGGGCGTGACGCCCGATCACTTCAGATCGAAGCGGTCGGCGTCCATCACCTTGGCCCAGGCCGCGACGAAATCTTGCACGAACTTGCCGGCATTGTCGTCCTGCGCATAGACCTCGGCATAGGCCCGCAGGATCGAGTTGGAGCCGAACACGAGGTCCGCGCTCGTCGCCGTCCACTTGGTGGTGCCGGTCTGGCGATCCCGCAGCTCGTACATGTTCTCGCCGGTCGGTGCCCAGCTATAGCCCATATCCGTGAGGTTCACGAAGAAGTCGGGCGTCAGCGCGCCGATCCGGTCGGTGAAGACGCCATGCGCGGTGCCGGCATGGTTGGTCCCCATGACCCGCATCCCGCCGATCAGCACCGTCATCTCGGGGCCGGTCAGGCCCAAGAGCTGCGCGCGGTCCAGAAGCGCCTCTTCGGGGGCGTCCGTGTTGTCGGCGGCCTGCCAGTTGCGGAACCCGTCCGTGCGCGGCTCGAGCGAGGCGAAGCTGTCGGCATCGGTCATCTCGTCGGTCGCGTCGCCACGGCCCGGCGAGAACGGCACGTCGACATCGAAGCCTGCGGCCTTGGCCGCCTGCTCGACCCCGAGATTGCCGGCCAGCACGATCACGTCCGCCAGGCTCGCCCCGGTTTCGGCAGAGATGCCCTCGAGCACGCCCAGCACGCGGGTCAGGCGTTCGGGCTCGTTGCCTTCCCAGTCCTTTTGCGGGGCAAGGCGGATGCGCGCACCGTTGGCGCCGCCGCGCTTGTCGGACCCACGGAAGGTCCGGGCGCTGTCCCACGCGGTGTTGACCATGTCGCTCAGCGACAGGCCGCTTTCGGCAATCCGGTTCTTGACGGTCTGCACGTGGTAGTCGGTCGGGCCCGCGGGCACCGGATCCTGCCAGATCAGATCTTCCTCGGGCACGTCCGGCCCGTGGTAGTTCGCCTTGGGGCCCATGTCGCGATGCGTCAGCTTGAACCAGGCGCGCGCGAAGGTGTCGGCGAGGTAGTCGGGATCCTTGTAGAACCGCTCGCAGATCTCGCGATAGACTGGGTCGACCTTCATCGCCATGTCGGCATCGGTCATGATCGGGTTGTGCTTGATCGACGGATCGGTCGCATCCGGCACCTTGTGCTCCTCGGCGATATCCACGGGCTCCCACTGCCAGGCACCCGCGCGGGACTTCACCGATTTCCACTCGTAACCGAACAGCAGTTCAAGATAGCCATTATCCCACTGCGTCGGGTTCGAGGTCCACGCGCCTTCGAGGCCCGAGGTATGCGCGGTGTTGGCGGTGTTCTTGAAGCCCGCATTCTGCCAGCCGAGGCCGCCCTGCTCCATCGGGGCGCTTTCCGGCTCGGGGCCGATATCGGCATCCAAGCCGTGGCACTTGCCGACGGTGTGACCGCCGACGGTCAGCGCCGCGGTTTCCTCGTCGTTCATCGCCATGCGCGCGAAGGTGACGCGCACATATTCAGCGGTCAGCGCCGGGTCAGGATTGCCGTTCACGCCCTCGGGGTTCACGTAGATCAGGCCCATATGCGACGCCGCCAGCGGGTTGTACATGGTGGTCGGGTCGTTGACGTCCTCGGTGCGCTCTTCGGACCCAGCCAGCAACATGCTTTCGCTGCCCCAGTTGATGTCGATCTCGGGGCCCCAGATATCCTCGCGCCCGAAGCCGAAGCCGAAGGTCTTCAGACCCATGGATTCGTAGGCCATGGTGCCGGACAGGATGATGAGGTCTGCCCAGGATACCTTGTTGCCGTATTTCTTCTTCAGCGGCCAAAGAAGCCGCCGCGCCTTGTCGAGGCTGGCATTGTCGGGCCACGAGTTGAGCGGCGAGAAGCGGATATTGCCGGTCCCGGCGCCGCCGCGCCCGTCACCCAGACGGTAAGAGCCGGCCGCGTGCCATGCGAGGCGAATCATCAGGCCGCCGTAATGGCCCCAATCCGCCGGCCACCATTCCTGGCTGTCGGTCATCAGCGCGACCATGTCTTTCTTCAGCGCCTCGACATCCAGCTTCTCGACTTCTTTCGAATAGTCGAATGCCTGCCCCATCGGGTTGGTCTTGCTGTCATGCTGGTGCAGAATGTCGAGGTTGAGCGCATTCGGCCACCACTGAATGGGGCTGTCGGCCCGTTCGGTCACGCCGCCATGCATGACCGGGCATTTCGCCATATCATTGCCGTCCATCATATCCTCCAATCGGATTGGGTTTCATCTGTCGAGGTTGTGCGAAACATATCGCGCGACCTGTTGTGACTTTGAAATAAACGTCTTTCGGGATTAGGGGAAGTTCTCTTTGGTGATGATATCCATAGTATTGGATTATCACGCATCCGCCATCTCGCCGTCATCACGTCCCGCCCCGGTCATGGCAAAAGTTTCGCGACGATCCTTGGCAGATCTGCAAAATCGGAAAAGGCGCTTGCATGCGCGATCTCGCTCGCTGGGCTCTTGCGGTAGCCCTCGGTATAAAGCGCGAACCGCACGTCGGCGCGCAGGGCGGTTTCCGCGTCGATCTCGCTGTCGCCGACATAGAGCACGTTCCGCGCCGCCAAGCCCGCGATCGCCGCGTGAAGGGGGGCCGGATCGGGCTTGCGCACCGGCAGGCTGTCACCGCCGATGATCACCGGGAAATAATCCGAAAGACCCAGATGTTCCAGAACGGCGCGGGCGGGGCCGTGCGGCTTGTTGGTGCAAAGGCCGAGCAGGGCGTGATCCGCGGCCAGCCGCGACAGGGCCTCTGGTACACCGGGATAGACCCGCGTCAGGCTGACCGCGTTCTCGTAATCGGCCATGAAGTCATCAATGAGGCGTGCGCGCAGGTCGGTGTCGTCCTCGCGGCCACGGGCGCGCAGGCAGCGGCCGATGAAATGCGGCACCCCGCTGCCGATGAAGCTGCGGGTTTCAGCGGTGGAGAACTGATCGAATTCGTAACGGTCCATCAGGCGGTTGGCCGCGGCGTGGATGTCCGGCGCGCTGTCGATCAACGTGCCGTCGAGATCGAAGATGACCGCGCGGGTCATGCCATGACGCCGGTCGCGGCCTCGGCGGCGCGGCGGATCGCACGGATGTTGTCGCCGTAGGGGGCGGGGGTTTCGACCGACCCGCCCTTGAACACTGCCGAGCCCGCCACGAGAACATCGGCCCCTGCGGCGGCCATGAGCGGAGCTGTCTCGGGCGTGATGCCGCCATCGATCTCGATATGGATGGGCCGGTCGCCGATCATCGCGCGAAGGCGGCGCACCTTGTCGATCTGGCCGTGAATGAACTTCTGCCCGCCGAAGCCGGGATTGACCGTCATCACGCAGATCAGGTCCACCATGTCGAGCATGTCCGCCACCGAGTCGATCCCGCTGCCGGGATTCAGCGCCAGCCCCGCCTTGCAACCCGCGGCGCGGATGGCCTGCAGCGTGCGGTGGATATGCGGCCCGGCCTCGAGATGCGCGGTCAGGATATCGGCGCCGGATTGCGCGAAGGCGTCGATATAGGGATCCACCGGCGAGATCATCAGATGCACGTCCATCAGCGTCGTGACATGCGGCCGGATCGCGACGCAAAGCTGCGGGCCGAAGGTCAGGTTCGGCACGAAATGCCCGTCCATCACGTCGACATGCACCCAGTCGCAGCCCTCGGCCTCGATCGCGCGGATCTCGCCGCCGAAATTGGCGAAATCCGCCGAGAGGATCGAGGGGGCGATCTTGATGGAACGATCAAAGGTCATGCCGGGCTCCTGTCCGCGCTGGATGTGGTGGAGATGCGCCGCGCGCAGCCCGAGGTCAAGACCGCCGGGCCAGATTGATCCGGCGCCGGTTTCGTGCCACCGTCCGGTGACGGAGGAGGACAAGGGGCACCACATGCAAGGCGGGATGATGCACAGGCCGCTCAGGATCATCGACATCCTGACCCATGCGGCCGAGGTCACCGGCGATCAGGGCATCGTCTCGGCCCGGGTCGAGGGGGATCTTCACCGCCAAGGCTATCCCGAAACGCTCGCACGGGTGGCACAGCTCGCGCACGTGCTCGAAGCGCTCGGGGTGGGGCAGGGCGACCGGATCGGCACGCTGGCCTGGAATGGCCACCGGCATTTCGAACTTTACTACGGGGTCTCGGGGATCGGTGCGGTCTGTCACACGATCAACCCGCGCCTGTCGCATGAGCAGTTGGTCTATATCATCCGCCACGCGGGCGACCGGCTTCTGTTTCTGGATCTGACATTCGTGCCGCTCGTCGAGGCGCTCTTGCCGGACCTGCCGCGTGATCTGCGCTTCGTGATCCTGACGGACCGCGCGCACATGCCGGAGACCGGGATCAACGCGCTGTGTTACGAGGATCTTCTGGCCGGGCAGCCTACGCAGTACCCTTGGCCTGACCTGCCGGAGGACAGTGCCTCGGGCCTGTGCTACACGTCCGGCACGACGGGCCATCCCAAGGGCGCGCTTTATTCGCACCGCTCGACGGTGCTGCACGCGATGCAGGTGCCGCTGAGCCAGACCAGCAGCTTTCGCGCCGGGGGCCGCGTGATGCCGGTGGTGCCGCTTTTCCACGTCAACGCGTGGGGGCTGCCCTATACCGCGCCGCTGACGGGGATGACGCTGGTAATGCCGGGGCCCGATCTGGACGGGTCCAGCCTGTTTCGGCTGATGGACCGCGAACGCGTCTTTTCAGCTTGGGGTGTGCCCACCGTGTGGGCCGGACTTCTGGCCGAGATCGAGGCGCAGGGGCGCATTCCGCAGGGCTTCGGGGATCTGGTCGTCGGCGGGTCCGCAGCACCACGCGTGATGATCGAGGCCTACGAGGCGCGCGGCGTCAACGTGGCCCAGGCCTGGGGCATGACCGAGATGAGCCCGATCGGCAGCCACGGCGTGCTGCCGCCCGCGCTTGACACAGCCCCCGAGGCCGAGCGCATTGCGGCCAAGTGCTGCGCCGG
This sequence comes from Roseovarius sp. D22-M7, assembly GCF_037083785.1. Lineage (NCBI taxonomy): Bacteria > Pseudomonadati > Pseudomonadota > Alphaproteobacteria > Rhodobacterales > Roseobacteraceae > Roseovarius > Roseovarius sp. D22-M7. The sequence continues at coordinate 73,896 of NZ_JBAPKY010000006.1, read as the reverse complement.
GCATCGCGTATTCGGGGTCGAGTTCAAGATCGTCGACGAGGCCGGGCACCGCCTGCCGCATGATGGCGAGACCACCGGTGAACTTTATGTACGCGGCAACACCGTGATCGCCGGCTATTTCGACAACCCCGAGGCCAGTGCCGCCGCGATGGACGCGGACGGATGGTTCGGCACCGGCGACGTGGCGTCGGTCGGCCCCGATGCGCGGCTCATCATCCGCGACCGCTCCAAGGACCTGGTGAAGTCGGGCGGCGAGTGGATCAGCTCGATCGACCTGGAAAACGCGGCGCTGTCGCATCCCGCCATTCACGCCTGCGCGGTGATCGCGGTGCCGCATCCGCGATGGGACGAGCGCCCGGTGCTGCTGGCCGTGGCGGCGGGCGAGGCGCAGCCGGCGCTGGATGATCTGCGCGCGCACATGGCCCCGCATTTCGCCGAGTGGCAATTGCCCGACGATCTTCTTTGGGTCGAGGATCTGCCGCTGACCGCGACGGGCAAGGTCTCGAAGCTGACGCTGCGCGAGCGGTTCCGCGACTACACCCATCCCGATCTGCGCGGGGCCGAGGCGTGAGCACCGACCTTGATATCGCCCGCCTCGAGGCATGGCTGACGGACCATCTGCCCGGCTTCGAAGGGCCGGTCACGGCTGAGAAGTTCAGCGGCGGGCAGTCGAACCCGACCTACCGGCTGGAGACGCCCGCGCATGTCTATGTATTGCGGCGCAAGCCGTTCGGCGCGCTGCTGAAATCCGCCCACGCCGTCGAGCGCGAGTTCCGCGTGCAGCGGGCGCTCTGGTCCACGGACGTCCCGGTGGCGCGGATGCACGTGCTGTGCGAGGACGCGGACGTGATCGGCGCGCCCTTCTACGTGATGGACGAGGTGCCGGGGCGCAATTTCGACGCGCCGACGCTACCGGGACTGGAGGCCGCGACCCGGCATGCTGTCATCGACGAGATGAACCGGGTTCTGGCGGCGATCCATGACGTGGATCTACGGGCGACGGGCCTTTCGGATTACGGGCCGACCGGCAACTATTACCGCCGCCAGATCGATCGATGGACGACGCAGTATCACGCCACCGCGACCGAGGACCTGCCGCAGATGACCGCGCTGATGGACTGGCTCGACACGCATGTGCCCCCAGATGACGGGCAGCGCACGCTGGTGCACGGCGACTTCCGGCTCGACAATTTGCTCTTTGCGCCGGAGGGAACGGACTGTGTCGCCGTTCTCGACTGGGAGCTGTCGACCGTAGGCCATCCCTATGCCGATCTGGCCGCGGTCATCATGCAATGGTCGATGCCCGCCACGCCCGAGGGCCGTGGCCTCGCCGGAGTGGATCGCGCGGCGCTCGGCCTGTGGTCGGACGCGGATTTCATCGCGCGGTATTGCGAACGTCGGGGCCTTGCGCCGATCGGGAATTTCAACTTCTACCTCGCCTTCAGCTATTTCCGCATGGCCGCGATCCTGCAGGGTGTCAGGAAACGGGCGCTGGAAGGCAACGCGTCGGACCCCGAACGCGGCTTGCGGATGGGCGAGTACGTGCCGGAATTCGCGAACGCCGGGCTTGCGGCCGCGAAGGATGACCAATGACCGACGAGATCGACCCCGCGCTGCTCGAGGCGCCGTCGGCGCTGCAAACCCACCTCGGCTACCAACTGACCCGCTGGTCGACGGATTTCGCGCGGGTGGAATTGCCGCTGACCCCGCAACTGATGAACCGGCAGGGGCTGCCGCATGGCGGGATGCACGCCACGCTGCTTGACACCGCCATGGGGTTCTGCGGCTGCTACACGGGCGACCCCGGGCGTTCGCAGATGGCGCTGACGCTGTCGCTGACGGTCAATTACCTGGGCCAGGCGAAGGGCGCGGTGCTGATCGCCGAGGCAAGGCGCACCGGCGGCGGCAAGAGCACCTTCTTCGCCGAGGCCACCGTGCTGGACGACCGGGACACGCTGATCGCCACAGGCACGGGGGTGTTCCGTTACCGGCGCGGCGGCTGATCCGCGCCGTCAGGTTCCGCAGAAGGTCGCCTGAACCACTTCGGCAGGCTGCGGCGGACGCTTGAGGTCGCTGGCCTCGGGATTGTCCGCAAAGGGCTGCGACAGGATCTCGATCAACCGCTCGAACGGTGCGTAGTCGCCGGCGACCGCTGCCTCGATCATCTGCTCGATTCGGTGATTGCGCGGGATCACGGCGGGGTTGGCCGCGCGCATCACGGCCTCGGGATCGTCCTCGAGCTTCAGCCGCGCGCGCCACTCGTCGGCCCAGACATCGAAGGCATCGGGATCGGCGAACGCCTTGCGCGCGCTGCCGTCGATGAGGCCGCGGAAGGTGTTGGTGAAATCCGCGCGCGCCTCGGCCATCAGGTTCAGCAGGTCGTCGACGAGGGCGGCGTCGTCGGCGGTAGGCTCCGCGATGCCGATCTTGCGGCCGAAGAGGCGCTGACGCTCGGTCTCGATCAGGTCGGGCATGGCATGCACCTTTGCGGTGAAATCCTCTACCGCGGCGTCCTGATCGGGCATCAGCGGCACCAGCGTTGTGGCGAATTGCGCCATGTTCCAGACAATCACGCGGGCCTGATTGTCGTAGCCGTAGCGCCCATGCGCGTCGATCGAGCTGTAGACCGTCTGCGGGTGATAAGTATCCATGAATGCACAGGGCCCGTAATCGATCGTCTCGCCGGAGATTGCCGTGTTGTCGGTGTTCATCACCCCGTGGATGAAGCCGACCGACAGCCATTGCGCCACCAGCCGGGCCTGCCGACGGATCACCGTGTCCAGAAGATCGGCGGGGCTTTCGGCCTGCGGGTCGTGCCGGGCGACGGTATAGTCGTAAAGCGCGCGCAGCCCTTCGAGATCGCGGCGCGCGGCGAAATACTGGAAGGTGCCGACGCGGATATGGCTGGAGGCCACGCGGGTCAGCACCGCGCCGGGCATGCCGCCTGCCTCGCGGTAGACCGGCTCTCCGGTGGCGACGGCGGCGAGGGCGCGGGTCGTGGGAATGCTGAGCGCGTGCATCGCCTCGGACACGACATATTCCCGCAGCACCGGGCCGAGCCAGGCGCGCCCGTCGCCCATGCGGCTGTAGGGCGTGGGGCCGGAGCCCTTGAGCTGCAGGTCGCGGCGTGTGCCGGTCCGGTCCACGACCTCGCCCAGAAGCAGCGCGCGCCCGTCCCCCAGTTGCGGCGAGAAGCCGCCGAACTGATGCCCGGCATAGACCTGCGCCAACGGATCGGCGCCCTCGGGCACGGCATTGCCGGCAAAGACTTGCGCCAGCGTCGCCTCGTCGGTGTGCGGTATGCCGAGATCCGCGGCGAGATCTTCGTTGAACCGGATGAGGCGCGGCGCCCGGACGGGCACGGCCGTCTGCCGGGTGAAGAAGCGTGCTGGCAGGGCGCCATAGCTGTTGGTGAAGGGTATGTTCATGTTCATGACTCAGATGTAATCGCGACCGGGGCTGGCGTCTACATCTCGCGTGTCATCATCACGTGATCCTCGCGCGGGATGAATCGCAGCTTCTCGTAAAGCTTGCGCGCCTTCGCGTCGTCGCGCCGGACCTGCAGGTGCAGGCTCCGCAACCCGGCGCCCGACAGCGCCTTGGGCAGGGCGACCATCACTTCTGACCCGATGCCGCGGCCGCGGACGGCGCGTCGTATGTAAAGCTCGTCGACCACCCCGTCGAGGCCCGCGGACCGGACCGACCAGCCGAAGCTGAGGATCACGTAGCCGATGGGCGCGCGGGCGGGCCCGATGAGATAGGCCACGCCATGCGGGCTGCCCTCGAGAATCGGGGTCAGGGCCGCGCGTCGCGTCGCGTCGTCCTGCGCGATGCCGGCCTCTTCGTGGAAGGCCGCGACAAGCGGTGCCAGCCGATCCAGGTCGTCCGGCCGCGCCAGGGTCAGTGCCGTCATAGCCGCGCAAGCCTTTCTATCAGAAGGTCGAAGAATCCTTCCGCCTCGATCTCGTTGAGGACAGTGGCGTTCGGCGCGCGCCCTTGCGCCCCCGGCCAGTCCATGACGGTCATGCCAAGGGTCTCGTCGTCGTCGGTCTCGACCGTGAGATTGACCCTGGAAGATCGAAAGAGATCGGGGCGCACCAACCAGCCGATGACGCAGGGATCGTGCAGCGGCGCGCCGGCCTCGCCGAAGCGGTCGGGATCGTAGCGCTCGATGAACCCGGTGAGATCGGCCACCGCGCGCCCGACAGGCGTGCCGATCGCGCGCAGCGCGGCGTTGCGCGGCGGGGTCACCAGCGCCCTGTGCGTCACGTCGAGCGGGACGAGGGTCAGCGGCACGCCGGCGCGCATCACGATGTCGGCCGCGTGCGGATCGACATGCATGTTGAATTCGGCACTGGGCGTGGCGTTGCCGGCGACATGCTGTGTGCCGCCCATCACCACGATCCCGCGCAGCTTCGCGGCGATCTCGGGCGCGGTTTCGAACGCCGTCGCGATATTCGTCAGCGGTCCGAGCGCCACCAGCGTCACCGTCTCCTCCGGACGGCTGCGCACCGTCTCGATGATGAACTCCACCGCGTGGCCGGGCTGCAGCGGCATTTCCGGCTCGGGCAGGTATGGGCCGTCGAGGCCGGTTTCGCCATGCACGTGTTCGGCCGTCAGAAGCTCGCCGCGCAGCGGGCGCTCACAGCCGGCGAAGACCGGCAGATCGGCCCGGCCGGCCAGTTCGCAGGCGATGCGCGCGTTGCGTGTGGTCAGGTCGAGCGGCACGTTGCCGGCGACGCAGGTCAGGCCGAGAACCTCGAGCGCGTCGGGGCAGGCGAGGGCCAGTAGGATCGCGACCGCGTCGTCCTGTCCGGGATCTGTGTCGATGATGATCGGTTGCGCTGTCACGATTGTCTCCCCCGCTTCGCGCGAGCGACAATGCGGTGGATGCGCGGCAATGTCCACCGTCGAGGGCGGGTCTTCGGCAGGGTTTCCCGACCCGCGAATCACGCTTTTCGCCGGGTGTGGATCGCTGTCCGACCGCCCGCGGTCCGGGCCTGCGCCGGTACGCGCGCCGCCATCGCCGCGAAGAGGTGTGATAAATCATGGCTTTCCGACGCGCGATCCCGGCTTTGTGGTTTCGTTTTATGGCAGTGCGCTTATAGTCGGGCGGTGTCGTGCAGCTTGAAACAGCATTGGAGGGTGCCAGCCGATGATACGATCGGAATTGATCCAGAAGATCGCCGAGGAGAACCCGCATCTCGTGCAACAGGATGTCGCGAAGATCGTGAACACCATCTTCAGCGAGATCACCGAGGCGCTTGCCAATGGCAACCGGGTGGAGTTGCGCGGCTTCGGCGCGTTCTCCGTCAAGAAGCGGGACGCGCGGATCGGCCGCAACCCGCGTACCGGTGAAAGCGTGCAGGTCGACCAGAAATACGTCCCCTTTTTCAAGACCGGAAAGCTTTTGCGTGACCGGCTGAACGGAAACTGACCATGCGATATATCAGATACGCCTCGATCGCCGTCTTCGCGCTTGCCCTCGTGCTGATCGCGCTTGCCAATCGCGGTGTGGTGACACTGCGGGTGCTGCCCGACGAACTGGCGGGGTTCGCCGCGCTCAATCCCACATACGATGTACCGCTCTTCGTCGTGATCTACGCGGGCATCCTGATCGGGCTGATCGTGGGGTTCATCTGGGAATGGATTCGCGAGGCGGGCGAGCGCAGGGCGGCGGCGCGGCAGGCGCGCGAACTCGCCAGCCTGCGCGCCGAGGTCAAGCGCCTGAAGGGCGAGCGGGACAAGGGCAAGGACGACGTTCTGGCGCTTCTCGACGAGGCGGGCTAGGTCGTCGCCATGCCGAAGGACACCCGGGTGAAGATTTGCGGTCTGACCACCGGGCCCGACGTGATGGCGGCGGCCGAGGCCGGCGCGACCTATGTCGGGTTCGTCTTCTTCGAGAAATCGCCGCGCCACCTGTCGACGGGTGCGGCGCGCGCGCTTGCCATCGAGGTACCGCCCGGCATCGCCAAGGTGGCGCTGGTCGTGGATGCGGAGGATGCCGCGCTGGATGCGCTGACGCAGGCGGTGCCGCTGGACATGCTGCAACTGCACGGGCGCGAGACCCCGGCCCGCGTGGCCGAGATCCGGGCGCGCTACGGCCTGCCGGTGATGAAGGCCCTCGGTATTGCCGAGCGGGCGGATCTGGCGCAGATCGACCTTTATTCCAAGGCGGCCGACCAGCTTCTGATCGACGCGAAACCCCCGACGGATGCGGACCGCCCCGGCGGGAATGCAGCGGCTTTCGACTGGTCGCTGATAAAGGGCTACGAGTGGCCGCTGCCGTGGCTGCTGGCAGGGGGGCTGACGCCCGAGAACGTGGCCGAGGCCGTGACGCGCACCGGCGCACGCCAAGTCGACGTCTCTTCGGGGGTGGAGGAGGCGCCCGGTCGCAAGGACAAGGCGCGAATCCGCGCCTTCATAGATGCCGCGCGCGCCTGAGGGTGGCAGCGAACCGCAACGACATCACGAAGCGGTGAACCTGACCGTGCCGATATAGGGCAGGGCGCGGTTACGCTGCGCGTAGTCGATGCCGTAGCCCACGACGAAGGCATCGGGGCAGTCGAACCCGATCCAGTCGGCGCTGATATCGGTCTCGCGCCGCGACGGCTTGTCGAGCAGCGCGATGGTTTTCAGCCGTGCGGGCCGCCGCGCCCGCAACAGGTCCAGCACATGCGCCAGGGTGTGGCCGGTATCCACGATATCCTCGACGACCAGCACGTCGCGCCCGGCCATGTCGCCCTGCAAGTCCTTGAGAATGCGTACTTCCCGTCCGCTCTGCATGGCATTGCCGTAGGACGACGCCTCGACGAAATCGACCTCGACGGGCAGGGACAACTCGCGCACCAGATCCGCGATGAAGATGAACGACCCGCGCAGCAGCCCGACGACCACCAGCTTCTCGGTGCCCGCGAACTCGGCCTCGATCTCTTGCGCGAGGGTCTCGATGCGGGCCGCGATGGTCTTGGCCGAAATCAGGCGGTCGATGACATAGGCGGGCTGCGGCATGGTTCCCCCTTGAACTTCCGGTCCCGTTACAAGACAACGCGCGCCACTGTCACGCGCAATTCGGGGCCTTCATGCCATCACATTCCGAGACACGAAAGCTGCGCTATACGGCCGACCAGATGTATGCGCTGGTGGCCGATGTCGCGAACTACCCGCAATTCCTGCCCTGGACGGCGGCGGCGCGGGTGCGCCGGGTGACGCCGCGCCCCGACGGGTCGGAAGTGATGGAGGCGGATCTTGTCATAAGTTTCAAGGTGTTCCGCGAACGGTTCGGCAGCCGCGTCGTGCTCTGGCCGAAGGAGAAGCGGATCGAGACCGAGTATCTCGACGGGCCGTTCCATCACATGCGCTCCAACTGGGCGTTCCGCGATGTCGAGGGCGGCTGCGAGGTGGCGTTCGACGTGGATTTCGCCTTCAAGAACCGCCTGCTGCAATCGGCGGCCGAGATCTTCTTCTATGAGGCCATGAAGCGCATCGTGCGGGCCTTCGAGAAACGTGCCGACGCGCTTTACGGCAATGCTTGAACTTTGCCGCACAACCTATTGTTGTAAAGCGATACTCAGCAGGCTCAGGGCATGGTCCCGGGCGTGTTGGCGGACCATGTCGCGGCCCTGTGCGCCGTAATCATGCGTCTCTGTCCGCGTGGGCTGACCGGTGCGCGCGACGCTGAAACAGACGCGTCCTTCGGGCTTGTGCTCGGAGCCGCCGGGGCCGGCGATGCCGGTGATGGCCACGGCAAGGTCGGCGTGGCTGTGGGCGAGGGCGCCCTCGGCCATTTCGCGGGCGACCGCTTCGGAGACGGCGCCGACCGCCGACAGCGTGTCCGGGGACACGCCGAGCATCTCGATTTTCGCGTCGTTGGAATAGCTTACGAAGCCACGTTCAACCACCGTCGACGCGCCCGGAATATCCGTCAAGGCGACCGCGACCATGCCGCCGGTGCAGCTTTCGGCGGTGGTGATCCGCACGCCGCGGGCGCGGGCGGTTTCGATAATATCCTTTGTAATCATCTTAGTAGCACCTCGTGATAGATGAAGGCCGCGATGACGACGCAGATCGCGGCGGCGAGGCCGGCGAGGATGTCGTCGAGCATCACGCCAAGGGCGTCCTCGCGGCGGTCGGCCCATCCGATGGGGCCGGGTTTCCAGATGTCGAAGAGCCTAAAGAACCCGAAGGCAAAAAGGAAGCCGGGCCAGAGGTTTAGCATGTTCGCGCCGACATGGGCCGCGCCGATCGACACGGGCAGCACGGCGAGCCATTGGCCCGCGACCTCGTCGATCACGATCTCGGAGGGGTCTGGATCGACTTTTCCCCGTGTTTCCAGTGACGTGGCCCACACCCCTGATGCAAAGGCCACGACGATGCCGGCCAAGAGCGCCCAGGGCCCGCCCACAAGATGTAGAGCCCATGCCAGCGGCAGCGCGGCAAGGGACGCCCATGTGCCCGGGGCCGGTTGAATGTGGCCGAGATGGAAAACTGTTGCGATCAGGTGACTTACGCGCATGTCTTCACCAATGTCACGGCGGCCTGGGCCGCGATGCCTTCTTCCCGGCCGGTGAAGCCGAGGCGTTCGGAGGTCGTCGCCTTGACCGAGATCCGGGCGGTCTCGACCCCGGTAATCTCTGCCAGCGTGTGTCGCATGGTCTCGGCATGGGGCCCGATCTTCGGACGTTCACAGACGAGGGTGATGTCCATGTTGTTGATCCTGAGGCCTTTTGTCGTCGCCAGATCGACCGCATGACGCAGGAAGACGTGGCTGTCGGCGCCCTTCCATTGCGGGTCGGACGGGGGGAAGTGACGGCCGATATCGCCCTCGGCCAGCGCACCGTATATTGCGTCGGTAAGGGCGTGCATACCTACATCCGCGTCCGAATGACCGTCGAGGCCGCGATCATGGGGGACGGCGACGCCGCAGAGCCTACAGTGGTCGCCGGGTCCGAACCGGTGCACGTCGTACCCGGTGCCGATGCGTATATCCATATGATTTTCCAACAGTTTCCGGGCGCGGGCGAAGTCGTCCGGATGGGTGATCTTGAGGTTGTCCTCGTCCCCTTTGGCAATCGCCACGGCGAGGCCGGCGGCCGTGGCGACGGCGACATCGTCGGCCGCCTCATCAGCATGCGCGCGGTGGGCCTCAAGAATAGAGGCGAAATCAAAGGCTTGCGGTGTCTGCGCGCGAAACAGTCCGGTGCGGTCCCGGGTGCCGGTGACGCGGCCATCGGCGGCCGTCCAGAGCGCATCGGTGACCGGCAGGGCGGGCGCCACGGCGGGCGTGTCGCCGGTCTGCAAGGTGTGCAGGATGTACGCGATGTACGCGGGTTGCGTACAGCAGCGCGCGGCATCGTGGATCAGCACGTGTTCGGGGGCTGCGCCGGTCATCGATTCGAGCCCGGCGCGCACCGAGTCCGCGCGCGTCTCGCCGCCCGCGACGACCGTGATCCGGGGATGCGGGGCGATGCGCGCGGTCGCCTCGGGCGGGACGACGACGGTGATCGAGGTGATGTCCGGCACCGCGAGAAACGCGTCGAGCGTCCAGTCGATGACTCGCCGACCGGCGAGGGATTGCCATTGTTTCGGCAGATCCCCCCCGGCGCGGGTGCCACTTCCTGCGGCGACGATGAGGGCGGCGCATGTCATGTCTCGTGAGTAAGGCGCGTTCCGGTTGAGCGCAATGGCTTCGCATACGCCTGAAAATTGGGCACAGGGGTCGCGGCAGCCTGTGAAGGCATCATCGCGGCGTTGTCTAACGGCGAGGCGGCGGGTACAAGGGCGGCATTGCACATCGTTTAGGCATGAACATGCAGGTACTCGCCAATAGGTGGTTAACGCCGCCCGTGGTGCTCGCCCCGATGGCGGGAATCACCGATCTGCCCTTTCGGTCGCTGGTGGCGCGGTTCGGCGCCGGCCTGGTGGTCAGCGAGATGGTCGCCAGCCAGGAGATGGTGCAGGCGAAACCCGGCACGCGCGAAAAGGCCGAGCTGGGGCTGGGCGTAGAGAACACCGTCGTGCAGCTTGCCGGGTGCGAGCCGCGCTGGATCGCCGAGGCCGCGCGGATGGTGGCCGATCGCGGGGCGCGGATCATCGATATCAACATGGGCTGTCCCGCCAAGAAGGTCACGAGCGCGAGCGGGCTTGGCGCTTCGGGGTCGGCGCTGATGCGCGACCCCGACCACGCGCTGCGGCTGATCGAGGCGGTGGTGGGCGCGGTCGACGTGCCGGTCACGCTGAAGACCCGGCTGGGCTGGGATCACGATTGCCTGAACGCCCCCCTGATCGCGCGGCGGGCCGAGGCGGCGGGGGTGCGGATGATCACCATTCACGGCCGCACGCGCTGCCAGTTCTACAAGGGTCAAGCCGACTGGCGCGCGATCCGCGAGGTCGTGCAGGCGGTGGAGATCCCGGTGCTCGCCAATGGCGATATCGTGGATGCCGAGAGCGCCGCCGACGCGCAGGCGCAATCGGGGGCGGCCGGCGTGATGATCGGGCGCGGTGCGCAGGGCCGGCCGTGGTTGCTGGCGCAGGTCGCCGCGGAGCTTTACGGTGCGGCCGCGCCGGAGGTGCCGCGCGGCAGCGCCCTCGTCGATCTGGTTGCCGGGCATTTCGAGGCGATGCTGGCCTTCTATGGCACGGGTCTGGGCGGGCGCGTGGCGCGCAAGCATCTGGGTTGGTACATGGACCACGCCGGAACCGATGCCGGGCTGCGCCGGTCGGTGCTGACCGCGGAGCCGGCGGAGGTTCTGCGGCGCTTGCCCGAGGCGCTGTGCTGGGTCGACCCGGCGCGGAGGCAGGCGGCATGAACGCCGACGACGCGATCTGGGCGGCGCTGCCGGTGCCGGCGCTGGTGATCGACGCCGGCGACCGCATCGCGCGGATCAACCCGGCCGCGGAAGGCTTCATGCTGGCCTCGGAGCGGGCGATGGTCGGGCAGCCGGTCTGGGACAGGCTGGCGGTCAACGCGCCGCTCGACGAGGCCTTCGAGCGGGCCCGCCAGAGCGGCGCGCCGCTATTCGTCAACGACGTGGATGTCGGGACCGGCGAGCGCGCGCCGATGCAGTGCAACCTGCAGATCGCGCCCTTGTCGGGTCAGCCGGGATACATGATCATGCTGATCAGCCCGCGCGAGTTTTCGGGACGCATGGTGCAGAACAGCAACGTGAAATCGGCCGCGAAATCGGCGATCGGCATGGCCGAGATGCTGGCCCACGAGATCAAGAACCCGCTGGCGGGGATCACCGGGGCGGCGCAGCTGTTGTCGATGAACGTCGCGTCCGAGGACATGGAGCTGACCGACCTGATCGTCAGCGAGAGCCGCCGCATCGTCGGCCTGCTGGAGCGGGTCGAGCAGTTCGGCAATATCACGGCCCCCGATCTGCGCCCGATCAACCTGCATGACGTGCTGGACCGCGCGCGGCGCTCGGCGATGCTGGGCTTTGCCGCGCACATGACGCTGATCGAGGATTACGACCCGTCGCTGCCGCTGGCGCTTGGCGATGTGGACCAGCTGTTGCAGGTGGTGCTGAACCTGCTGAAGAACGCCGCCGAGGCGTCGAAGGGCGCAGCCGGCACGATCCGGCTGCACAGCTATTACGAGCAGTCGCTGCGGGTGCGCCGCGACAAGGGCGAGGGCCGGGGCAAGGTGTTGCCGCTGCAGATCGAGATCATCGATGACGGGCCGGGCCTGCCGCCGGAGATCGCCGAGCAGGTCTTCGATCCGTTCGTGTCCGGGCGCGAGAACGGCACCGGCCTCGGCCTCGCGCTGGCGGCCAAGATCGTCTCGGATCACGATGGCTGGATCTCGGTCAGTTCGGTGCCGGGGCGCACGGTGTTCCGCATCTCGCTGCAGCGGGCGGAGGTGACGGGCGGGGACGATCAGGACACGGGCAGGGAAGGCTAGCATATGGACGGGACGGTATTGGTCGCCGATGACGACCGCACGATCAGGACGGTGCTGACGCAGGCGCTGACGCGGGCGGGGTGCCGGGTGCACGCCACCTCGAGCCTGACGACGCTGATGCGGTGGGTCGGCGAGGGCAAGGGCGACGTGGTGATCTCGGACGTGGTGATGCCGGATGGCAATGGCCTCGAGATGCTGCCGAAGATCGCGCAGGACCGGCCCGGGCTGCCGGTGATCGTGATCTCGGCGCAGAACACCATCATGACGGCGATCAAGGCCGCCGAGGCCGAGGCCTATGATTACCTGCCGAAACCCTTCGATCTGCCCGATCTGATGAAACGCACGGCGCGGGCGCTGGAATCGCGGGCGCAGCGCGGGGCGGCGCCTGCCGCCGAGCAGGACCGGCCCGAGGAACTGCCGCTGATCGGGCGCACGCCGGCGATGCAGGTGCTGTACCGCGTGGTGGCGCGGGTGATGCACAGCGATCTGCCGGTGATGATCTGCGGCGAATCGGGCACCGGAAAGTCGCTGATCGCGAAAGCCTTGCACGATTTCTCGGACCGCCGGACGCTGCCGCTGGTGACGGTGACGGCCGAGGATCTGAGCGATCTGGACGGGCCGTCGAAGGTTCTGGCGCGCGTCAAGGGCGGGACATTGGTGCTCGACGAGGTCAGCGACCTGCCGCGCGAGGCCCAAGGCCGGCTGGTGCGGATGATGGACGCGCCGGGCGATCACGTGCCGCGTTTCATGGCCACCAGCCGCGTGGCCTGTGCGCAGGCGATGGAGGATGGTACGCTGCGCGAGGATCTCTACTACCGGATGAGCGGCGCGGTGGTCGACGTGCCGTCCTTGCGCGAGCGGATCGAGGATATCGCCCTGCTGGCCGCGCATTTCCTGGCCCGCGACGAGCGCGAGGGCCAGCCCGAGCGGCACCTGTCGGATGACGCGCTGGAGCTGATGCGCGCCTATAGCTGGCCCGGCAACGTGCGGCAGCTGGAAAACGCCGTGCGCCGCATCGGGCTGACGGCGCAGGCCCCCGAGATCAGCCGCGCCGAGGTCGAGGCGGTGCTGGGCAACCAGCCGCGCGCCGAGCCGGCCATGCGCGAGGGCCGCGGCGCCGAGAGCCTGTCGGGCTCTGTGGCCGAGCATCTGCAGCGCTATTTCGATCTGCACGGCGCGGACCTGCCGCCGCCCGGCCTGTACGGCCGGGTCCTGCGCGAGGTCGAGACGCCGCTGATCGAGATCGCGCTGGATGCCACCGGCGGCAACCAGATGAAATGCGCCGATCTGCTGGGGATCAACCGCAATACCCTGCGCAAGAAGATCACCGATCTGGATATTAACGTGACACGCCGCCGAAAGTTGATGTAAAACTGCAACATGGCTGTGGCCATTCGGACCCGTCTGGGCAAGAATGGCCGAGATGTTGTGGGGCAGGCGGCACGCCCCACCAAGGGATGAGGGGCCTGCGTGGCAACGCGAACACGAAGACTGCGCGCCGGGCGTCTGTCATGGGAGGGGCTCACCCGCCTGAGGCGGCTGCGGCGGTTGCAGACATGGGCCGCGCTGGGTCTGGTGATTCTCGGGCCGGTGCTGGCGCTCGTGACCTATCTCGTGATGGGGCCGCTGGAGCAGGGCACGGCCTCGAACGCGCTGCGCCTCGTGCTGCTGGCCGATCTCGTCTATGTGCTGATGGTCGCCGGGCTGGTGATGCAGCGCGTCGTGCGGATGATCGCCGCGCGGCGCAGCCAGTCGGCGGGATCGAAGCTGCACCTGCGGCTGACGGGCGTCTTCGCGCTGATGGCGCTGTTGCCGACGGTGACGGTGGCGGTGTTCGCCATGCTGTCGGTGAACATGGGGCTGGAGGCTTGGTTCTCCGACCGTGTGGGCCGGGTGGTCGACAATTCGGTCGCTGCCGCAAAGGCCTATGAGGAGGAGCACCGCCGCGACCTGGTGACCGATGCGCGCGCGCTGGCGCAGGTGATCAACGCCAACAAGCGCGCCATGGTGTTCATGGATGACGGCGCCATCCGGCAGGTCCTGTCCTCGGGACAGCGCGAGATCCAGCGCGGGCTGCGCGAGGCCTTCGTGATCGACGGGTCGGGCGAGATCCGGGCGCGCGGCGAACGCTCTTATCTGTTCGATTACGAGGAACCCACGCCCGCGCAGATCCGGCAAGCGCAGCAAGAGGGCGTGCTGGTGATCCGCGACTGGGCCAATGACGAGTTCCGCGCGCTGATGCCGCTGGAGGCGTTCGCCGACCGGCTGCTCTACGTCAGCCGCAATGTCGATGGCGCGATCCTGAGCCTGCTGGACGAGACCCAGGAGACCGCGCGCTTCTACGAGCAGCGCGAGAGCGAGCGCGGCCGCGTGCTGTTCGAGTTCGGGCTGCTCTATCTGGGGTTCGCGGTGATCCTGATCCTCGCCGCGATCTGGTTGGGGATGTGGTTCGCAGAGCGGCTGTCGCGCCCGGTGGGGCGGCTGACCAGTGCCGCGCAGCGCGTCGGCGAGGGCGACCTCGACACCCAGGTGCGCGAGGAGGAGGGCGACGACGAGATCGCCCAGCTGAGCACGTATTTCAACCGGATGACCCGGCAATTGAAGGCGCAGCGCGAGCGTCTTCTGGCCAACACCCAGCAGATCGAGCGCCGCCGCCGGCTGTTCGATTCGGTGCTGGGGTCGGTGTCGTCGGGGGTCGTGGGCCTCGACGCCAAGGGCCGCGTCACCTTCGTCAACCGCGCCGCCGAGCGGCTTCTGGACTGGCAGGAGGACCAGCAATCGCTGTCGCTGAGCGTGGCGGTGCCGGAATTCGCGGCCCCTTTCGAGCGGTTGCGCGCAGCGCCCGGCGGGTTCGTGCAGGAGGAGATCAAGGTCAGCCGCGGCGCGCGCACCGAGCACCTGCTGGTGCGGATGTCCACCCGCAAGGGCGAGGGCGGCAAGCGCGAGGGCTACGTGGTGGCGTTCGATGACGTCACCGACCTTGTCACCGCGCAGCGCATGGCCGCCTGGGGCGATGTCGCGCGCCGCATCGCGCACGAGATCAAGAACCCGCTGACCCCGATCCAGCTGAGCGCCGAGCGCATCAAGCGCAAGTTCTCGCGCCTGTTGGAGCCCGAGCAGGCCGCAAGCCTGGAGCAGCTGACCGACGTGGTGGTGCGCCAGACCACGGACCTGCGGCGCATCGTCGACGAGTTCTCGAAATTCGCCCGCATGCCAGAGCCGCAGACCGCCGCGCTGAGCCTGACGGAGGTGCTGCGCGAATCGGCCGTGCTGCAGGAAAGCGGCCAGCCCGGTGTGCGCTTCGAGCTGGACCTGACCGACGCCCCGCTGCGCGCCGAGATCGACGCCGCGATGATCGGACAGGCGCTGACCAATCTGATCAAGAATGCCGGCGAGGCCATCGAGAGCCTGCGCGAGGCCGGCGCCCCCGAGGGCCATGTGCCGACCATCCGCATCGAGAGCGCCGACGCGGGCGACTGGGCGGTGATCCGCATCAGCGATAACGGCGTCGGCCTGCCCGACGATCGCGGCCGGCTGTTCGAGCCTTACGTGACGACGCGCGACAAGGGCACCGGCCTTGGCCTGCCGATCGTCAAGAAGATCATCGAGGAGCATGGCGGCACGCTGGTGCTGGAGGATGCCGCGCTGGACGCCGACGGTGTGTCGCGCGGCGCCTGCGCCGTGGTGCGGCTGCCGCTGCTGGCCGTGCAGATCGCCGAGACACGGACCGAGACCGCCGTATGAGGACACGCCGCATGAGGACACCATGAACGATATCCTGATTGTCGATGACGAACGCGATATCCGCGAGCTGATCTCGGATATCCTCGAGGACGAGGGCTATGTCACGAGGCGCGCCGGCGATTCCGATGCCGCGATGGCCGAGATCGCCGCCGACCAGCCCGGCCTGCTGATTCTCGACATCTGGCTGAAGGACAGCCGGATGGACGGGATCGACATCCTCAAGACCGTCAAGCGCGACTACCCGGACGTGCCGGTGGTGATCATCTCGGGGCATGGCAATATCGAGATCGCGGTAGCGGCGATCAAGCAGGGCGCCTACGACTTCATCGAGAAGCCGTTCAACATCGACCAGCTGATGGTGGTGATCCGCCGCGGCATGGAGACCAGCCGCCTGCGGCGCGAGAACCAGGCATTGCGCCGGCGCGAGACCGCGCCCGCCGACATGCTGGGCGACAGCGCGCCGTTCCGCGCGCTGCTGGGCAATCTCGACAAAGTCACGCGCTCGAACGGGCGGGTGCTTCTGTCGGGCCCCGCCGGGTCGGGCAAGGAACTGGCGGCGCGCTACATCCACGCCAATTCCAGCCGCGCCGGGGCGCCATTCGTCAGCGTGGCCTGCGCCACGATTTCCGCCGACCGGATGGAAGAGGTGCTGTTCGGCCGCGAATGCCCCGAGACGGGCGTGACGCCGGGGCTGCTGGAGGATGCCGATGGCGGGGTGATCTATTTCGACGAGGTCGCCGACCTGCCGCCGGGCACGCAATCGAAGATCCTGCGGGTGCTGGTCGACCAGACCTTCCTGCGCGTCGGCGGCAGCGCCAAGATAAAGGTCGATCTGCGGGTGATATCCTCGACCAGCCGCGATCTGGAGGCCGAGATCGCCGCCGGGCAGTTCCGGCGCGAGCTGTATCACCGGCTCAACGTGGTGCCGGTCGCAGTGCCGAGCCTGGAAGAGCGGCGCGAGGACATTCCCGCGCTCGCCGCACATTTCATCGACGTTTTCCACCGCACGCAAGGCTTGCCGCAGCGGCCCCTGAGCGACGAGGCGGCGGCGCTGCTCCAGACCATGCACTGGCCGGGCAACGTGCGCCAGTTGCGCAACATGGTCGAGCGCGTGCTGATCCTCGGCGAGGGCACCGCGCCGATCACCGCCGCCGAACTGCCCGGCGAGACCGGGCCGCCCGGCGAGGAGGGCCGCGTCATCCTGTCGGGCACCATCGCCACCATGCCGCTGCGCGACGCCCGCGAGGCCTTCGAGCGCGAATACCTGCTGACCCAGATCCACCGCTTCGGCGGCAATATCAGCCGCACCGCGGAATTTGTCGGGATGGAGCGCAGCGCGCTGCACCGCAAGCTGAAATCGCTGGGCGTGGCGACCGGCGCCAAGGGTCTGCTGCGCGACGGCCCCGAGGGTGACGCGGCGCAGCCCCCGGGCTAGCGCGGCCGGGCTAGCGCGGCGCGGCCGATCATTGACTTGGGCGCGGCCTTGCGGCAGTCACGGGTCTTTACCGCCGTCACCACCAAGGACACGACCATGATCCCGACGATCCTGCCGACGTATAATCGCGCACCGCTTGCCTTCGTGAAGGGCGAGGGCAGCTGGCTGATCGAGGCGGACGGGCGACGTTTCCTGGATCTCGGGGCGGGGATCGCGGTCAATGCGCTGGGCCATGCACATCCCGATCTCGTGGCGGCGCTGACCGAGCAGGCGGGCGCGCTCTGGCACAGTTCGAACCTCTTCGAGATCCCGCGCCAGCAGGAGCTGGCCGACCGGCTGGTCGAGGCCAGTTTCGCCGACACGGTGTTCTTCACCAATTCCGGCACCGAGTCCTGCGAGCTGGCGGTGAAGATGGCGCGCAAGCATTTCCATGAGGCGGGCCAGCCGGAGCGCACCGGCATCATCGCCTTCGAGGGCGCGTTTCACGGCCGCTCGACCGCCGCCATCGCCGCGGCCGGGTCCGAGAAGATGACGCATGGCTTCGGGCCCCTGATGCCCGGCTTCCGCCATGTGCCGTGGGGCGATCACGACGCGCTGCACGCCGCCATCGACGACACGACGGCGGCCATCCTGATCGAGCCCGTGCAGGGCGAGGGCGGGATCCGCCCGCTGCCCGATCAATGCCTGAAGGGGCTGCGCGCGCTCTGCGACGAGCGGGGCATCCTGCTGGTCCTCGACGAGGTGCAATGCGGCATGGGGCGCACGGGGCGGCTGTTCGCGCATGAATGGGCCGGGGTGACGCCCGATATCATGATGGTCGCGAAGGGCATCGGCGGCGGCTTTCCGCTGGGCGCGGTGCTGGCAACGGAGCGCGCGGCGCGCGCGATGAGCGCCGGCACGCATGGCTCGACCTATGGCGGCAACCCGCTGGGCTGTGCCGTGGGCTGCGCGGTAATGCGCCATGTCGCCGATCCGGCCTTCCTGGCCGAGGTCGCGCGCAAAGGGGCGCTGATGCGCCAGCGGCTGGAAGGGCTGGTCGCCGCGCATCCGGACATCTTCAAGGGCGTCCGGGGCATGGGGATGATGCTGGGGCTCGAATGCCGGGTGCCCAACGCGGACGTGGCGCGGGCGGGTCACGCCGCACAGATCGTCACCGTCCCGGCCGCCGACAACGTGCTGCGCCTGCTGCCGCCGCTGACCATTTCCGATGACGAGATCGCCGAAGGCGTCACCCGTCTCGAGGCCGCCGCGGCCAGCCTCGCGACGGCCTGAGGTCTTCAGGACCCGATTATCCCGTGGGTATGGGGCCGGGCCCGGCACCCGCCCGCAAGACAAAAGCGAATCGCGACATGAAGCATTTTCTCGACATCCACACGACCCCCGCCGCCGACCTGCGGGCGATCATCGATCAGGCGCTGGCCATGAAGACGGCGCGGGGCGACGCGCCGCGCGGCACGCCCGATGCCGAACAGCCGCTTGCGGGCCGCGTGGTCGCGCTGATCTTCGAGAAGCCGTCGACGCGCACGCGGGTCTCGTTCGATGTGGGCGTGCGGCAGATGGGCGGGCAGACGCTGGTGCTGTCGGGCACCGACATGCAGCTTGGCCATGGCGAGACCATCGCCGACACCGCCCGCGTGATGAGCCGCTATGTCGATCTGATCATGCTGCGCACCTTTGATGAGGCGGTGCTGCAGGAAATGGCAGATCACGCGGATGTGCCGGTGATCAACGGGCTGACCGACCGCAGCCATCCCTGCCAGATCATGGCCGACATCCAGACCTTCGAGGAGCATCGCGGCCCGATCGCCGGCAAGAAGGTCGTGTGGTCCGGCGACGGCAACAATGTCTGCGCCTCGTTCCTGCATGCCGCGGCGCAGTTCGGCTTCGATCTGACCTTCACCGGGCCGATGCAGCTTGATCCCGAACCGGAATTCGTCGGGCTGGCGCGCAAGGCGGGGCGCACCATCACCATAGAGCGCGACCCAGCGAGGGCCGTCGAGGGGGCCGACCTGGTGGTCACCGATACCTGGGTCAGCATGCATGACAGCCAGTCCACCAAGGAGCGGCGCCACAACATGTTGCGCCCCTACCAGGTCGACGAGGCGCTGATGGCGCGCGCCAAGCCGGACGCGCTGTTCATGCATTGCCTGCCGGCGCATCGCGGCGAGGAGGTGACCTCGGCGGTGATGGACGGCCCGTCCTCGGTGATCTTCGACGAGGCCGAGAACCGCCTGCATGTGCAGAAGGCGATCATGCGCTGGGCGCTCGGGGTCTGAGACCTGGCGTGACGGGAGATCCTACGGTCACGCCGGAGGATGACGTCGCTGTCATGGCCACGTCACCCTCGGGCCTGACCCCAGGGTCTCGCCGGTGCTTGCAATCGTGCCGTGCCCGGGCGTAGCCTGAGCCAACGGTGTTAGCGATAGCAGAGGGCGGCATGGGCAAGGCGCGGATCGGCGTTTACGGGCTTGGCACGATGGGCAGTGCGCTTGCCCTCAACATCGCGGGGCGCGGCATCGACGTGGCCGTCGGCAACCGCGAGACCGAGTGGATCACGCCCTTTGTGACCGGCGCGGGCGATCTGGCGGGCCGGATCCATGCCTGCGACAGGATAGAGGATCTGGTGGCGGCATTGGACCTGCCGCGCGTGATCCTCTTCATGATCCCTGCGGGCGCGGCGATGGACGCGATGATCGACGCCGTGACGCCCCTGCTGGCGCCGGGCGACGTGGTGATCGACGGCGGCAATGCCGATTTCCACGACACGATCCGCCGCGCCGCGGCGCTTGCCGACAAGGGCCTCGAGTTCGTCGGCCTCGGCGTGTCGGGCGGCGAGGACGGGGCGCGGCACGGCCCGTCGCTGATGGTCGGCGGCAGCGATGCCGGCTGGCAGCGGGTCGCGCCGGTGCTGACCGCGATCGCCGCGCGGCACGAGGGGCAGCCTTGCGTGGCGCATCTGGGGCCCGACGGGGCCGGGCATTTCGTCAAGACCGTGCATAACGGCATCGAATATGCCGACATGCAGATCATCGCCGAGATCTACGGCCTGATGCGCAACGGCGCCGCGATGCCGCCCGCCGAGATCGGCGCGGTCTTCGCGCGCTGGAACGCGGGCCCGCTGCGGTCCTACCTTGTCGAGATCACGGCGCGCATTCTGGAGTATCTCGACCCCGAGACCGGGCATCCGATGGTCGATGTCATCACCGATGCCGCCGGGCAGAAGGGCACCGGGCGCTGGACGGTGATCGAGGCGGTGCGGCTGGGCCAGTCGGCCAGCATGATCGAGGCGGCGCTCGGCGCGCGGGCGTGGTCGTCGGAAAAGGCGACGCGGCAGGCGGCCGAGGCGTGCCTTGGCGGGGAGGTCGGGACGGTGGATCTGCCCGAGGAGACGCTGGCCGAGGCGTTTCTCGCGGCGCGGCTGCTGGCGCATGCGCAAGGGTTCCGGGTGCTGGCGCAGGCGTCGTCGGATCATGACTGGGCCCTGGCACCCGCGACGATCGCGCGGATCTGGCGGGCGGGCTGCATCATCCGTTCGGCGCTGCTCGACGAGATTGCCGACGCCTTCGACGCGGGGCCGCCGCGGGGCGAGCTGATCCTCGCCCCCGGCATCGCGGGCCTGCTGGGCCGCACGGTGCCGGCCCTGCGCGCTGTCGTGACGGCCGCCACGGGCGGCGGGCACGCGGTGCCGGCGTTGTCGGCGGGGCTGGCGTGGTATGACACGATGCGCCGGGGCCATGGCAGCGCCAACCTGATTCAGGCGCAGCGCGATATGTTCGGGCGGCACGGCTTTGCCCGCCTGGGGCAGGCGGGGCGGCATCACGGGCCGTGGTGGGCCTGACCGCGATGTCTTTTCGAGTATTTCTGGAAAGATGAAGGGCGGCGCGACAAGCTGACGTCGCGGAGCCGGTCAGCCGATCCCGGCCGGGCCGGGCCAATCCTTTTGACCCTCGGGGCGGGGATGCTTATATATCATCAACTCTAGCAGCGAGGTTCGCGTGGTTCGTCCGATTCTCAGCCTTTTCGGCACAGTCTTCAGCCTGATCACGCTGGCCGTCGTGATCGTCGGGCTCAGCATCGGTGCGGTGCTGCACATCTACGGCGAGGATCTGCCCAGTCACGAATCGCTGGCCGATTACACCCCGCCGACGATCAGCCGCATCTATTCCGGCGAGGGTCGGATCATCGACGAGTTCGCGCGCGAGCGGCGGCTGTTCACCCCGGCCGAGGATATTCCCGACCTCGTCAAGCAGGCCTTCATCAGCGCCGAGGACAAGAATTTCTACAGCCATGGCGGCTTTGACGCGGTTGGCATCGCTGCGGCGATTTACGAGGCCGTGGCCTCGCGCGGTCAGAGCGTGCGCGGCGCCTCGACCATCACGCAGCAGGTGATGAAGAATTTCCTGCTGTCGGGCGATCGCCGGCTGGAACGCAAGATCAAGGAGATCATCCTCGCCACCCGCATCGAGGAAACGCTGAGCAAGGAGGAGATCCTCGAGCTTTACCTCAACGAGATCTATCTGGGGCAGAACAGCTACGGCGTGACCGCCGCGGCGCTGACCTATTTCAACAAGACCCTCGGCGATCTGGCCCCGCACGAGGCGGCGATGCTGGCCGCGATGCCGAAGGCCCCCAGCGACTACCACCCCGTCCGCGAGGCCGAGCGCCTTCTGGACCGGCGCAATTTCGTGCTGCGCGAGATGTGGGATAACGGCTACCTGGACGAGGCCGCGTACCGCGCCGAGCGCGCGGCCCCGCTGCGGTCGGTGCAGAACGGTGATTTCGAGCCGTTCAGCGCCGATTTGCCACCGCGCGACTATTTCACCGACGAGATCCGCCGGCAGTTGAGCGGCGATTTCGGCGAGGAGGAATTCTTCACCGGCGGGCTTTCGGTGCGCGCCACGGTCGATCCCGAGATGCAGGTCAACGCCGCGCATGCCCTGCAGCGCCAGTTGGAACGCTATGACCGCGGCCGCGGCCGGTGGCGCGGCACTGGCGAGGAACTGCCGCCGGAGGCGCTCGCCTCGGAAGACGCGTGGCGCGCGGCGTTGAGCGACACGCGCGTGGCGCGCGACGTGACGCTCGACGGCACGTGGTACCCGGCCGTGGTGCTGGAAACCGGCGATCAGGTGATGCGCGTCGGCGTCGAGGGGGTCGAGGGTATCCAGGAGGTCCCGCGCGATGATATCGACTGGCTGCCGGGCGATTTCCGCGAGACGTTCGATATCGGCGAGGTGGTGCATGTTCGCCGCATGACCGAGGAAGATAGCGGCGATTTCATCCGCTGGACGCTGCGGCAGGTGCCCGAGGTCGAGGGCGGCTTCATGGCGATGGACGTCAATACCGGGCGCGTGCTGGCGATGCAGGGCGGGTTTTCCTACCAGCATTCGGTCTTCAACCGCGCCACGCAGGCGATGCGCCAGCCGGGGTCGAGCTTCAAGCCCTTCGTCTATGCCGCCGCCCTCGACAGCGGCTATTCCCCGGCCACGATCGTGATCGACGCGCCGATCGAGATCAACACCCCGCAGGGCCTGTGGCGGCCGCGCAATTCGTCGAACAAGTATTACGGCCCGACGCCGCTGCGCACCGGGATCGAGCAGTCGCGCAACCTGATGACCGTGCGTCTCGCGCAGGAGGTGGGCATGGATGTGGTTGCCGATTATGCCGAGCGGTTCGGGGTCTATGACAACATGGGCACGTATCTGGCCAACGCGCTCGGATCCGAAGAGACGACGCTGTTCGACATGGTCGCGGCCTACGCGATGTTCGCCAATGGCGGCGAGCGGGTGCATCCCAGTCTCGTGGACCGGGTGCAGGACCGCTACGGCCGCACCATCTACCGGCAGGACCAGCGGACCTGCGTGGATTGCGGCGATCCCGGCATCCCGCGCGACCGCGGCCCGCGCATCACCTCGGATCGCGAGCGCATCATGAATGCCGTCACCGCCTATCAGCTGACCTCGATGATGCAGGGGGTGGTGGATCGCGGCACTGCCTCGGGGGCGATCGACCTGCCGGTGCCGGTGGCCGGCAAGACCGGGACCACCAACGATGCGCGCGACGTGTGGTTCATCGGCTTCACCAGCAACATCGTCGCCGGCTGCTATATCGGCCACGACCAGCCGCGGGGCCTGGGGCGGTCGGCCTATGGTTCGTCGATGTGCGGGCCGGTTTTCCAGGAATTCATGACCGAGGCCGTGAAGAAATTCGGCGGCGGGCCGTTCGAGGTGCCGCCCGGCGGGCGGTTCATCAAGATCGACCGGGTCACCGGCGCGCGCCTGCCCGACGATGCGACAGGCCCCAACGTGGTGGCGGAATATTTCCGCGACGGCGAGGCGCCGGTCTTCGGCCAGATGTTCGATGGCGGCTTCGCCATGGGCGACGACCTGCAGCTTTACAGCCAGGAGGAGCAGGTCAAGGACGTCACCACCTCGTCGGGCCGGACCGGGCAGGTCGGCGGCAATTCCAGCTTCGGCTCGATGAGTTCGGGCGGGCTGTACTAGGCCGCGCCGGACCGCGCCGCAAATTGGGCGAGATGGGCGATCTTGCCCGTGCCGCCGGGCTGGGCTATCAGGCACACTCAAATCAACGGGATGACTTCACATGCGCGCCGATCCGCAGAACCTTGTGGCCGAGATCGAAAAGTCGCTGGATCTTCTGCGCCAGCGACTGGGGTGGGAGACCGTCCATCACCGGCTCGAGGAATTCGACGCGCGGGTCGAGGACCCCACGCTGTGGGACGACCCGGCGGCGGCGCAGAAGCTGATGCGCGAGCGGCAGGCGCTGGTCGACGCGCTGGAGACGCATGACAATATCAGGCAGGAGCTCGACGATCTGACCGGGCTGATCGAGATGGGCGAGGCCGAGGGCGACGAGGAGGTCGTCGCCGAGGCCGTCGAGAACCTGCAATCGCTGGCCAAGGTGGCCGCGGCGCGCGAGCTCGAGGCGCTTCTGGATGGCGAGGCCGACGCCAACGACACCTTCATCGAGATCAATGCCGGCGCCGGTGGCACCGAAAGCTGCGACTGGGCGGCGATGCTGGCGCGGATGTATGTTCGCTGGGCCGAGAAGCGCGGCTACACCGTCGAACTGCAATCCGAAAGCGCCGGCGACGGCGCCGGGATCAAGTCGGCGGCCTACAAGATTTCGGGGCGCAACGCCTATGGCTGGCTGAAATCCGAATCCGGGGTGCACCGGCTCGTGCGGATCTCGCCCTTCGATTCGGCGGCCAAGCGTCACACGTCGTTCTCGTCGGTCTGGGTCTACCCGGTCGTGGACGACAATATCGAGATCGAGGTCAACCCGAGCGATATCCGCATCGATACCTTCCGCAGTTCCGGCGCTGGCGGGCAGCATGTCAACACCACGGATTCGGCGGTGCGGATCACCCACATCCCCACCGGGATCGTGACGCAATCTTCGGAGAAATCGCAGCACCAGAACCGCGACATCGCCATGAAGGCGTTGAAATCGCGGCTGTACCAGCAGGAACTGGACCGGCGGAATGCGGCGATCAACGAGGCCCATGACGCCAAGGGCGACGCGGGCTGGGGCAACCAGATCCGGTCCTACGTGCTGCAACCCTACCAGATGGTGAAGGACCTGCGCACCGGGGTCGAGACCTCGGACACCAAGGGGGTTCTGGACGGCGATCTCGACGCGTTCATGGCCGCCACATTGGCGCAGAATGTCACCGGCAAGAGCCGGGCCGAGGCGCAGGGTGATGATTGACCCCGATCGCGGGCCGCGCATAGGGTGGCGCGTGTGAAATCGGGTGCGGTCGGGACGACTTGACGGATTGGTGCTTTCAACTGACGCGTCGAGGCACTAGATCCAAAGGACGAAACGTCGGGGATGCAGAGCGATCCCCGAGACTGGGAGAATTGAGACATGCTGAACAATATCGGCCTTCCCGGCCTTCTGCTGATCGCCGTCGTGGTGCTGGTGCTTTTCGGGCGCGGCAAGATCTCGTCGCTGATGGGCGAGGTCGGCAAGGGCATCACGTCCTTCAAGAAGGGGGTGTCGGAGGGCAACAAGGAGCTTGACGAGGCCAAGGACGAGGACGGTCAGGACACCGCGCATGATGACGGCGTCCGCGACGTCACCCCGAAAAACGAAAAAGACAAGGTCTGATCATTAGATGCTGGACCTCGGCTGGACGGAGCTTCTGCTCATAGGGATCGTGGCGTTGATCGTGGTCGGTCCCAAGGACCTGCCCGGCATGTTCCAGGCCGTGGGCCGGTTCGTGGGCAAGGCCAAGGGCATGGCGCGCGAATTCAGCCGGGCGATGAACGACGCCGCGGACCAGTCCGGGGTGAGTGACATCCAGAAGAGCTTCAAGGCCGCGTCGAACCCGATGAAATCGGCGATGGACGAGGTGCGCAAGACCACCGACAGCGTGACCCGCGACGCCGCGGGCGACAAGAAGGCCAAGGACAAGACGCCGCTTGGCGAAGAGCGCAAGGCGCAGGCCGAGAAGATCCGCGAGAAATCCGCCGAAATGGCCGAAAAGCGCAAGACCGCAGAGGCCGAGGACAAGGCCGACGACGCTGCGCCCGTCGACGCCGCGGATGCGCCCGCCGACGACGCCGTCAAGGCCGAGGACAAGGCATGACCACCCCCGACGAGATCGAGGACAGCAGCGCGCCGCTGATCGAGCATCTGGCGGAACTGCGCAACCGGCTGATCCATTCGGTCGTTGCCTTCATCATCGGCATGGTGATCTGTTTCACCGTGGCGACGCCGATCTTCAATTTTCTGACGGCGCCGCTCTGCCAGGTGCTGGCCGAGCGCGGGCAGGATTGCGACCTGATCTTCATCTCGCCGCAGGAGGGGTTCTTCGTCGCGGTCAAGGTGTCGTTGCTGGGCGGGTTCTTCCTGGCCTTTCCCTATATCGCCAACCAGATGTGGCGGTTCGTGGCGCCGGGCCTTTACAAGTCCGAGAAGGGCGCGTTCCTGCCCTTCCTCGTCGCGTCGCCCTTCATGTTCTTCCTGGGCGCGGCCTTCGCGTTCTACGTGGTCACACCGCTGGCCTATGACTTCTTCCTCGGCTTCCAGCAGTTCGGCGGCGAGGGCGAGGCCGTGGAAGGCGGGCAGGGGGCGGCGCCCCTGTCGGTGGTCTTCCAGGGCTCCGCGCAGGAATACCTGAACCTGACGATCAAGTTCATCGTCGCCTTCGGGCTGTGTTTCCAGTTGCCGGTGCTGCTGACCCTGATGGGCAAGGCCGGGCTGGTCAGCGCAGAGGGTCTGCGCCGGGTGCGCAAATACGCGATGGTGGGCATCCTCGTGCTGGCGGCCCTCGTGACGCCGCCCGACGTGATCACGCAGGTGATCCTGTTCGTGGTGGTCTACGGCCTTTACGAGATCTCGATCCACCTGGTGTTGCGCGTCGAGAGGAAGCGCGAGGCGGAACTGCGCGCGCAGGGATTGTGGTTCGATGACGATGACGACGACGAGGCCGCCTTCGACGAGGCCGAGGATGGCGAGGACCCGCTTGGCGCGCCGGGTGAGGACAGGGGCCGCGACTGAATGACCACCGACCCGATGGAGCGTATCGCCGCCGCGCTGGAGCGTATGGCCCCCGCGCCGCTGACAGCCCCCGATTTCGACTGCGCCCATGCCTTCGTCTGGCATGTCGCCCCCGACCGGCTGGAGCCGGTGGAAACGGTCAACCGCGTCGACATGGGGCTTCTGGTCGGCATCGACCGGTCGCGCGACACGCTGCTGTCGAACACGCGGCAATTCGCGCGCGGCCTGCCCGCCAACAATGCGCTGTTATGGGGCGCGCGGGGCATGGGCAAGTCGAGCCTCGTGAAGGCCGCGCATGCCGCCGTGCTGGCAGAGGGCCTGCCGCTGAAGATCATCGAACTGCACCGCGAGGATCTGCCGTCGGTCGGGCGCCTGCTGAACCTTTTGCGGGGGGCCTGCGCGCGGTTCCTGCTGTTCTGCGACGATCTGAGCTTTGGCGAGAATGACGAGCATTACAAGTCGCTGAAGGCGGTGCTGGATGGCGGGATCGAGGGCCGGCCGGAAAACGTGCTGTTCTACGCCACCTCGAACCGGCGTCACCTGATGCCGCGCGACATGATCGAGAACGAACGATCGACCGCGATCAACCCCTCGGAGGCGGTCGAGGAGAAGGTGTCGCTGTCGGACCGGTTCGGCCTCTGGCTGGGCTTTCATCCCTGCGACCAGGAGGATTACCTGGCGATGATCCGCGGCTATTGCGACGCCTACGGGGTCGAGATCGATGAGGCGACGCTGCGCGCCGAGGCGATCGAGTGGCAGGCCACACGCGGCGCGCGGTCGGGGCGCGTGGCGTGGCAGTATTTCACCGATCTGGCCGGACGGCGCGGCGTGCGGGTCTGACCCGCGCGAGTCCGGGCTGCCGGTCTTTGCCATGCCGCGATTGTGCGCTTGTGCCACGGCGCGCGACGCGGCAAGGTGCGGGGCGAATATTGAAAAGCGGGGGTTGGTGCCCCACCTTGATAACAAGTGAAACGGAGACGGCCAAGCGCTGCCGCGATGACGGGGCCGGCGTCGTCTTGCCAAGAAGGACATCGAGCATGCAAGATCAACTCAACGCGTCTTATCCGGTGCTGCCGCTGCGTGATATCGTGGTGTTCCCGCACATGATCGTGCCGCTTTTCGTCGGCCGCGAGAAATCGGTGCGGGCGCTGGAAGAGGTGATGCAGGACGACAAGCAGATCCTGCTGTCGAGCCAGATCGACCCGGCCGAGGACGACCCGGCCGAAAAGGATATCTACCGGGTCGGCGTGCTGGCCAACGTGCTGCAACTGCTGAAACTGCCCGACGGCACCGTCAAGGTGCTGGTCGAAGGCGTGTCGCGCGTGCGCATCACCGAGTATCTCGACAACGACGAGTATTTCGCGGCCCGTGCCGAGTATCTCTCGGAGACCCCCGGCGACGCGACCACCATCGAGGCGTTGCTGCGGACCGTCAGCGACGAGTTCGCGCGCTACGCCAAGGTCAAGAAGAACATCCCCGACGAGGCGCTGTCGGCGGTGAGCGAATCCGACGATGCCGCGAAGCTGGCTGATCTCGTGGCCGGCCATCTCGGGATCGAGGTGGACCGCAAGCAGGACCTGCTGGAGACGCTGAGCGTCAGCGAGCGTCTGGAAAAGGTCTATGGCCTGATGCAGGGCGAGATGAGCGTCATGCAGGTCGAGAAGAAGATCAAGACCCGCGTGAAAAGCCAGATGGAGCGCACGCAGCGCGAATACTATCTGAATGAGCAGATGAAGGCCATTCAGAAGGAATTGGGCGATGGCGAGGACGGCGAAGGCGAGGTCGCCGAACTGGAAGCCAAAATCGCGGAAACCAAGCTGAGCAAGGAGGCGCGCGACAAGGCAGAGGCCGAGCTCAAAAAGCTCAAGAACATGAGCCCGATGAGTGCCGAGGCGACGGTCATCCGCAACTACCTCGACTGGATCCTCGGAATTCCGTGGAACACCAAGAGCCGCGTGAAGAAGGACCTGAGCAAGGCGCAGAAGGTGCTTGATGACGACCATTACGGCCTCGAGAAGGTCAAGGAGCGGATCGTCGAGTATCTGGCTGTCCAGCAGCGCTCGAAGAAGCTGAAGGGCCCGATCATGTGCCTCGTCGGCCCGCCGGGCGTGGGCAAGACGTCGCTTGGCAAATCCGTGGCCCGCGCCACCGGGCGCGAGTTCATTCGCATCTCCTTGGGCGGCGTGCGCGACGAGTCCGAGATCCGCGGCCACCGCCGGACCTATATCGGCTCCATGCCCGGCAAGATCATTCAGTCGCTGAAGAAGGCCAAGACCACGAACCCGCTGATCCTGCTCGACGAGATCGACAAGATGGGGCAGGATTTCCGCGGCGATCCGGCCTCGGCAATGCTGGAAGTGCTCGACCCCGAGCAGAACGGCACCTTCGTCGATCACTATCTCGAGGTGGAGTATGACCTCAGCAACGTGATGTTCATCACCACGGCCAACGGCTATACCATGCCCGGCCCGCTTCTGGACCGGATGGAGATCATCCCGCTGGCCGGCTATACCGAGGACGAGAAGCTGGAGATCGCCAAGCAGCACCTGCTCGCCAAGCAGATCAAGAACAGCGGCCTGAAGAAGGGCGAGTTCGAGCTGACGGACGAAGCGCTGACCGACATCATCCGCTACTATACCCGCGAGGCCGGGGTGCGGAACCTCGAGCGCGAGATCGCCAAGATCGCCCGCAAGGCGGTGACGCGGATCATCAAGCGCGAGGACGAGGTGATCAGGGTGACGCCCGAGAATCTGCCCGATTTCCTCGGGGTGCGGAAGTACAAGTTCGGCCTTGCCGAGGACGAGGATCAGGTCGGTGTCGTCACCGGGCTGGCCTATACCTCGGTCGGGGGCGAACTTCTGAACATCGAGGCGTTGCGCCTGCCGGGCAAGGGCCGGATGAAAACCACCGGCACGCTTGGCGACGTGATGAAGGAATCGATCGATGCCGCCTCGTCCTATGTGCGGTCGGTGGCCCCCAGGATCGGGGTGAAGCCGCCGCGCTTCGAGAAATGGGACATCCACGTGCACGTCCCTGAGGGCGCGACGCCCAAGGACGGGCCCTCGGCGGGTCTGGCGATGGTGACCTCGATCGTGTCGGTGCTGACCGGCATCCCGGTGCGCAAGGATATCGCCATGACCGGCGAGGTGACGCTGCGCGGCAACGCGCTGCCCATCGGCGGGCTGAAGGAAAAGCTTCTGGCGGCGCTGCGCGGCGGCATCACCACGGTGCTGATCCCGCGTGACAACGAGAAGGATCTGACAGAGATCCCCGACAACGTGAAGCAGGGGCTCGAGATCATCCCCGTCGATCACGTGCGCGACGTGCTGAAGATCGCCCTGGTGCGCCAGCCCGAGCCGGTCGACTGGGACGAGGAGGCCGAGGAGGCCGCCGCCGCCGAGGCGACGCTGAAACAGTCCGAGGCCGGCCGGGGCGCAGTCGCGCATTGAGCGGACACGCCCGGTGACATGGGAAAGCGGCGCGAGGGGATCCTCGCGCCGTTTTCATTTGCGCGCCAAGGCAAGCAGCCCAAGAATCTTCCAAAAATTCTTGGGCCGTTTGGTGTCAGCGGACCGCTTCGATCGGGCCGTGCGCGCGGCCGTGGATGAACTGGTCAAGATAGGGATCGCCCGAGGCGTCCATGTCGGCCACCGGGCCGCTCCATTTGATCTGCCCGTCATGCAGCATCGCCACGTCGTCGGCGATGGCGCGGACGCTGGTCATGTCATGCGTGATGGTGATCGCGGTCGCGCCCATCTCGGTCACGATCTCGCGGATCAGCTCGTTGATGACGCCCGACATGATCGGGTCGAGGCCGGTGGTCGGCTCGTCGAAGAAGATGATCTCGGGGTCGGCGGCGATGGCGCGGGCGAGACCCACGCGCTTTTGCATCCCGCCCGACAGTTCGGCGGGGAACTTGTCGGCGACCCCGGGCTGCAGGCCGACGCGGCGCAGCTTCTCGATGGCGATCTCGCGGGCCTCGGCCTTGGGCCGCTTGAGCGCGCCGCGCAGCAGCCGGAACGCCACGTTCTGCCAGACGGGCAGGCTGTCGAACAGCGCACCGCCCTGGAACAGCATCCCGAAACGCGCGAGGAAGGCGTCGCGGTCGCCGCGGGTCATGTCCGTGCCATCGAGACGGATCGATCCGGCCTCGGGGCGCAGCAGACCGAGGATGCATTTGAGGATCACCGACTTGCCGGTGCCCGAGCCGCCGATGATCACCATCGACGATCCTGTCTCCACGGTCAGGGTCACGCCCTGCAACACGTGCAGGGCGCCGAAGCTTTTCTGGACATCGCGCAGCTCGATCATGCCGAAAAGAACACCTCGGTCAGGACGTAGTTCGAGGCGAGGATCAGCACCGAGGCCGAGACCACCGCCGTCTTGGTGGCGCGGCCCACACCCTGGGCCCCGCCGCTCGATTGCATGCCGTGATAGCAGCCCATCAGTGCCACGATGAAGCCGAAGACCGCGCCCTTGATCAGCCCTGACGCGATGTCCCAGAATTCCAGGAAGTCGATGGTGTTGTGCAGGTAGGTCGCCGCCCCGAATTCGAGGCGGCCGATGCCCACGAGGAACCCGCCCATGATGCCGATCACGTCGCCCACGCCCACCAGCACCGGCACCGCGAGGGTTGCCGCCAGCACGCGCGGCAGCGTCAGGTATTTCATCGGGTTGGTGGACAGCGTGATCAGCGCGTCGAGCTGTTCGGTCACCTTCATCGTCCCGATCTCGGCGGCGATCGACGAGGCCACCCTTGCCGCCACCATCAGCCCGCCGAGGACCGGCCCCAACTCGCGCGTGAGGCCAATGGCCACGATCGAGGGGACCACGGTTTCGGCATTGAAACGCGCGCCGCCGGCATAGATCTGCAGCGCCAGGGCGCCGCCGGTGAAGAGCGCCGTCATGCCCACGACCGGCAGCGACAGCCAGCCGATCTGCATCAGCGCATGGCCGAATTCGCGCCAGTAGAAGGGCGGGCGGGCGAGATGGCTAACGGTATTGCTTGCGAAAAGCGTGATCCGGCCGACCCCAGCCAGCCCCGCCAGAACGGCGCGCCCGAGGGCGGCCAGAAAGCCCAGGATATAGCTCATCCGCCAGTATACCGGCGGGTGTAACGGGATCCGAGCGCGGTCAGAATCTCGTAGCCGATGGTGCCGGCATTGTCGGCGAGGTCGTCGATCCCCCGATGCGCGCCGAGAAGCTGCAGGTGATCGGGATCCTGCCCCAGATCGGTGATGTCGACGCCGATCAGATCCATCGAGATGCGGCCCGCGACCGGGCAGGCCATGCCGCCGGCCCAGAGCGACGTGTGCGGTCCCATGATACGGAAGATCCCGTCGCCGTAGCCCGCAGCGATGGTGGCGATGCGCGTGGGCCGCGTGGCGGTGAAGGTGTTGCCGTAGCCGACCGTTTCGCCCGGATCCAGGTCGCGGCACTGGATGACGGGGATGTCGAGGGTCACGACCGGGCGCGCGTCGTGATGCGGCCGGCCGCCATAAAGGCCGATCCCGGGGCGCGCGAGGTCGAAGTCGTAGTCGGGGCCCATCTGCATCGCCCCGGTATTGGCGAGGCAGAGCGGCGCGCCGGTTCCTTCCGTCATCTCGCGGAAGCTGGCGAGTTGCGCCGCGTTCATCGGATGCTCGGGCGTGTCCGCGCAAGCGAGATGCGACATGATCAACGCCGGGCGCTGCGCCAGCACGATCTCGCGCACGCTTTGCCATTCGGCGGGCTCCATCCCGAGGCGGTTCATGCCGGTATCGAGCTGGATCCCCAACGGGTGGCCCGGCAGCGCCTCGGCATGGCGGATCATCTGGTCGATGGAATTGATCATCGGGGTCAGATCGGCCTCGGCGATCATCGCGGCATCGCCCTGCATGTGGCCGGAAAAGACGTGGATCGGCGCCCCCGGCCCGAGGATGCGGCGCAGCGCAAGACCCTCTTCCGCGATGGCCACGAAGAACTGCCGTGCGCCGGCGCGGGCGAGGGCCGGCGCGACGCGGTCGGCGCCCAGCCCATAGGCGTCGGCCTTGACCACGGCGGCGGTTTCGCCGCGGGTGCGGGCGTCCAGCGCCCGCCAGTTGGCGGTGATGGCGTCGAGGTCGATGGTAAGGTGGCCGCTGCTCATGCCCGCGGTTCTGACAGGATGGGCGGGCGCGTCAAGCGGAAAGCCGTGCTTGCCCGGGGCATCCGCGCGGCCGCCCCGCGCGACCGATCGGCGCGGGATGCGGGGCGGGTTTTCGCTGCGCTCAGAACCAGCTTTGAACGCCGCGCGCCGCGCCCGAGATGTCGCGGCCGATCCCGTCGACGGTGGCGCATCCCCCCACCAGCGCGATCAGCGCGCATGCCGCAAGATTTCGCATGGTCCGGCCCATATCAGTCTGCCTGTCGTTGTTCTTTGTTGTCTGCCTCGTGCCACCAGACCGTGGGGAGGAAGCCGATGCCGTCCCCGTAGATCGGTACGCTTTCGCGAGGATAGGCGAGTTCCGCCTTGTGGGCAATACGGCCCACGGCGTAGCGGTGGATGGGGATCACGTAGCGCCCGGCCGTCAGTACCCGGTCGAGCGCGCGGGTCGCGGCGACGAAGGCGTCGCGGTCGTCGGATTGCAGCATGGTGCGGATCATCGCCTCGGCGGCGGGCGAGGTCATGCCCATCAGGTTGCGGCTGCCCGGCTCGTTCACGCCGTCCGAGCCCCAGTAGAACATCTGCTCGTTGCCGGGGCTGAGCGAGACAGAGCGGCGCATCATCGTCAGGTCGAAATCGTATTGCGCCACGCGCTCGGCGTATTGCGCCTTGTCGGTCATGTCGATGCGCAGCGTGATGCCGAGGCGCGACAGCGCGCGGGCGTAGATGTCCATCATGGCGCTGGCCTGCGCGATCAGCCCGTCCTGCTGCAGCAGCACGGTCAGCGTCAGCGGCGTGCCGTCGGCATTGACCAGCCGCCCGTCCTCGACCTGCCAGCCCGCCTCGGCCAGAAGCCGCACCGCGCGGCGCAGGCCGTCGCGGTTGCGCGCCGTGCCGTCGCCCTCTGGCAGGCTGTAGCCTTCGAGCGTGCCGGGCAGCAGGCTGCCCGCGAAGGGCGCAAGAAGCTCACGCACCCGGCCGGTGGCGGGGCCGTGATCCATGCCCAGTTCCGAGCCCGAGAAATACGAGGTGATGCGCGGCTGCCGCCCGCCGGTCAGCGTGTCGTTGATGTAGTCGAAGTTGAACGCGGTGATCAGCGCCTCGCGCACCCGCCAGTCATCCAGCGGCGGGTTGCGGGTGTTCATCACGAAGCCGGTGATGCCCGAGGGCTGCTGGTGGGGGATTTCCGTCTTGACGATCTCGCCGCGCTGCACGGCGGGAAAATCGTATTCCTCTTCCCAGGCCTCGGCGTTGAATTCGCGCACGTAGCTTATCAGGCCCGCCTTGAACGCCTCGTCCAGGACGGTGCCGTCGCCGTAGAACTCGATGCGGATCTCGTCGAAATTATGCGTGCCGCGCCGGTAAGGCAGGTCGGCGCCCCAGTAGTCGGGATTGCGCTGCAGGGTGACATGGCGGTTCACCTCGTGCCCCGTGACGGTGTAGGGGCCCGAACCTGTGGGGATGTCGGTCATCTCGGCGTCGCTGATGTCGCGGCCTTGCCATTGCGCCTTTTTCAGGATCGGGCGGAGCCCGGCGAGCAGCGCAAGTTCCCGGTCCTCGACGTTGAATGTCAGGCGCAGGCTGCGCGGGCCGGTCTGTTCGATGCGCTCGACCTTGGTCCAGAAGCCGCGATAGCGCGGGTGGCCCTGCGTGCCGAGTGTTTCGAACGACCAGATGACGTCCTCGACCGTGACCGGGCTGCCATCCGAGAACCGCGCGGCGGGGTTCAGCGTGAACTCGACCCATTCGCGGTCGGGTCCGGTCTCGACCGATTCGGCCAGCAGCCCGTACAGCGTGAACGGCTCGTCCCATGAGCGGCCCAGAAGTGTTTCATGCGTGAGATGCGCCAGCTGCCAGGGCGGGCTGCCGCGCAGGATGAACGGATTGAGCGAATCGAACCCGCCGACATTGCCGGTCACCACGCGTCCGCCCTTGGGGGCGTCGGGGTTGGCATAGGGCAGGGACACAAAATCAGGTGGCAGGGCCGGGTCGCCATACATAGCTATGCCATGCGTCGGGCCTGCAGCCGCGGTCTGGGCCGCGCCGAGCAGGGCGATCGCGACAAGCGCGCTGCGGATCTTGCGGAAGATAACGGCGTTCATTTGGGGAGACACACCTTGCTGAACGAGGGGATTGCAGTGCAAGGGTAAAGACGGATTCACGTCATTTCAAACTTTTAGCTTGGACAGCGACCAAAGATCGCTTATTAATACTTTTACTGCTCGATAGGTTTCTTGCCTGTATGAAACCTGCCTCAATGACTGGACGCCCGCCTTGTGCGGGCGTTTTTTTTTGACCGGATCCCGACGTCGTGAGCGCCACGCCCCGTGCAATCGGCCAGCACCGGGCCTATGCTGCGCGCGCAACAAAGCCAAGGGAGAACCGGCATGAGTGTTCAAGGCAAGACCGCCGTCATCACGGGATCCACATCCGGAATCGGGCTGGGCATCGCGTGGGAGCTGGCCAGAGGCGGCGTGAAGGTGGTGCTCAATTCCTTCAGCGATTCGGACGAGGATCACGCGATCGCGCGCCAAATCACCGACGAGACCGGCACAGAGGCGCGCTACGTGCAGGCCGACATGTCCAAGCCCGACCAGTGCCGCGCGCTGATCGGAGAGGCCGGCGCCTGCGATATCCTCATCAACAATGCCGGCATCCAGCACGTGGCCCCGATCGACGAGTTCCCGACCGAGAAATGGGACGCGATCATCGCCATCATGCTGAGCTCGGCGTTTCACACCACCGCCGCGGCGCTGCCGGTGATGCGCAAGGCCGGCTGGGGCCGGGTGATCAACATCGCCTCGGCGCATGGTCTGACCGCCAGCCCCTACAAGTCGGCCTATGTCGCGGCCAAGCACGGGATCGTCGGGATGACCAAGGTCGTCGCGCTGGAGACCGCGCGCGAGCCGATCACCGCGAACGCGATCTGCCCGGGCTACGTGCTGACCCCGCTGGTCGAGGGCCAGATCCCCGACACGATGGAGAAATACGGCATGGGCCGCGAAGAGGTGATCGAGAAGGTCATGCTGGAGCGTCAGCCCTCCAAGGAGTTCGCCACTACCGGGCAGCTGGGCGGTACCGCGCTGTTCCTGTGCTCGGATGCCGCGGCGCAGATCACCGGCACGACGATCAGCGTCGATGGCGGCTGGACGGCGCTGTGACGGGCGCGCGCGGCGGGGATGCGGCCCCCGCCGCGCAGCGCGGTCATTGCGGTTTTGGCACCTCCTTGGGCGCCTTCTCGCCGGGATAGACGAGCCCCGCCGAGATCACCAGTTTCG
Organism: Roseovarius sp. D22-M7; assembly: GCF_037083785.1. Classification (NCBI taxonomy): domain Bacteria; kingdom Pseudomonadati; phylum Pseudomonadota; class Alphaproteobacteria; order Rhodobacterales; family Roseobacteraceae; genus Roseovarius; species Roseovarius sp. D22-M7. The sequence goes on along the minus strand of NZ_JBAPKY010000006.1, from coordinate 37,885 downwards.
CGGCATCCTCGATCGTCATGTCGAGCTCGATCACGTCCTCGCGCGGGAAGAACAGCAGGAACCCCGAGGTCGGGTTGGGCGTGGTCGGCACGAAGACGCTGACCATGTCGCTGGCGGTGTGGGCCTTGGCGGCGATCTCGCCCCGCGTGTCGGACGAGATGAAGCCGATGGCCCAGATATCCTTGCGCGGGTACTGGATCAGGCAGGCCTTCTCGAAGCTGCGCTCGGACTGGGCGAAGACCGTTTCGGCAATCTGCTTGGCGCCGGAATAGATCGAGCGGACCACCGGCATGCGGTCGACCAGCGATTCGGCGAAGCGGATCATCGAGCGCCCGATCAGGCCCTTGGCGACCCAGCCCACCACGACCGTGAAGACCAGGAAGATCACCACGCCGACACCGCGGAAGTTGATGCCGAGATATTGTTCGGGTTGAAACTGGCCGGGGATCAGCGGCAGGACGAACCCGTCGACCCAGCCGATCAGCGTCCACATCAGCCAGATCGTCAGGCCGACCGGCGCGATCACGATCAGCCCGGTCAGGAAGCTGGTGCGCAGCCGCGCGAACCGTCGCGGTTTCGGGGGCGTCGTCGGTTCCTGGAATGGCGTGGTCATGACCCTATCCCGGTTTGGACACGACCGCCTTCTAGGCACATTCGCGCAGGGTCACAATGGGCCGCGCATCGCTGCGTCGAAAATCGGCGGCGGGCCTTGTATCACGCGCGCGCGGCGGCTATGTGCGCGGCACGAGAAATTCGCAGGCACGGGCGGGCCGGCGGGGGAGACATCCCCGCCTGGTCCACCGGTTGAAGCATTCCGCTTCTCATCCCGTGCCAAGGCGCAAACCGGAAAGGAAACGACACATGGCTCTTCCCGAGTTCACGTTGCGTCAGCTGTTGGAAGCTGGCGTTCACTTCGGCCACCAGACGCAGCGCTGGAACCCCCGCATGGGCGAGTTCATCTACGGTGCGCGCAACGGCATCCACATCATGGACCTGACGCAGACCGTACCGATGCTGGACGCGGCGCTGAACGCGATCCGCGAGACGGTCGCCAAGAACGGCCGCGTGCTGTTCGTGGGCACCAAGCGGCAGGCGGCACAGCCGATCGCCGACGCGGCCGAACGCTGCGCGCAGTATTACATGAACCACCGCTGGCTGGGCGGCACGCTGACCAACTGGCAGACGGTGTCGAAATCGATCAAGCGTCTCAACGAGATCGACGAGATCCTCGAGGCCGGCGGCGAAGGCCTGACCAAGAAGGAGCGTCTTGGCATCGAGCGCGACCAGGCCAAGCTTCAGGCCTCGCTCGGCGGGATCCGCGAGATGGGCGGCGTGCCGGACATGCTGTTCGTGATCGACGTCAAGAAAGAGGCGCTGGCCGTCGCCGAGGCGAAGAAGCTGAACATCCCCGTGGTCGCCGTGGTCGATACCAATTGCTCGCCCGACGGTATTGATTATATCATTCCCGGTAATGACGACGCGGCGCGCGCCATCGCGCTTTATTGCGATCTGGTGAGCCGCGCCGCGCTGGACGGGATGACCGCGCAGATGGGCGCCGCCGGTGTCGATCTGGGCGCGATGGAAGAGGCCCCGGTCGAGGAAGCGCTGGCCGATGCCGACAGCGCCGCGAGCTGAGGCCCGTCACGAAACCGACATGGGGGGCGGCCCATACCGCCCCGGCGATTTGATGAGATGTGAGGAGAGCCGAGATGGCGATCACTGCTGCAATGGTGAAAGAACTGCGCGACAGCACGGGCGCAGGCATGATGGACGCGAAGAAGGCGCTGACCGAAACCGACGGTGACATGACCGCCGCGATCGACTGGTTGCGCACCAAGGGGCTTTCGAAGGCGGCCAAGAAATCCGGCCGCACCGCCGCCGAGGGCCTCGTGGCCGTCAACGTCAAGGACGGCATGGGCGTCGTGGTCGAGGTCAATGCCGAGACCGATTTCGTCGCCAAGAACGCCGATTTCCAGGGCATGGTGGCGCAGATCGCGCAAGCCGCGCTTGGTGTCGAGGATATCGACGCGCTGAAGGCCGCCGATCTGGGGGGCAAGACCGTCGAGGACACGATCACCGACAAGATCGCGACCATCGGCGAGAACATGGCGCTGCGCCGGATGGGCCGGATCGAAGGCGACGGCGTGGTGTCCTATGTGCACAATGCCGCCGCCGACGGGATGGGCAAGATCGGCGTTCTCGTGGCCTTCTCGGGTGACGAGGCGTTCGCGCGGCAAGTGGCGATGCATGTCGCCGCCACCAATCCCGCGGCCCTCAACGAATCGCGGCTGGATCCGGCGATCGTCGAGAAGGAAAAGCAGGTGCAGATCGAGATCGCCCGCGAATCCGGCAAGCCCGAGAACATCATCGAGAACATGATCAAGGGCCGCATGAAGAAATTCATGTCCGAGGTCACGCTGCTGGGGCAGTCCTTCGTGATGAACCCCGATCTGACGGTCGAGGCCGCCGCCAAGGAGGCCGGCACCGAGATCACAGGCTTCGTGCGGTTCGAAGTGGGCGAGGGCATCGAGAAGAAGGAAGAAGATTTCGCCGCCGAGGTCGCCAAGGCCGTGCAGGGCTGATACCGGGCGGCCGGATCGGGCTTGTCCCGACCGCGACTTGCGGCGACGAGACAGGCATGACGAAAGCCGCCGGCAATACGTGCCGGCGGCCTTTTTCATCGCTCTCGCGTGTCCGGCAAGCGATGTCTGAACGTCCGCGGGTGTCGGCCCGGATGAACGGAAATACGCTACCTCCGGCGGCGGCAAGGCGTTACACCTTCCCGGCACGGGCGGCTTGCTTGCGACAAGGATGAGCAGCGTGGACGAGAGAGACGACCTGTCCTTCGAGGACGACACGGGCGCCGCGCGCTCGACATGGATTGCCGCCGCGCTGGTCATCGCGATCGTGGCCTGGATGGGCAGCGGCTTTGTCCTGCCGTCCGGTGATGCGGATGCGCCGCAGCGGTCCCAGGCACGGATCGAACCGGTCGCCGTCACCGTCGAGCGGTCGTCGCCGGACACGGTGACGCTTTATTTTCAGGCCGAGGGTCAGGCGCTGCCGGACCGCGACACCTCGATCCGTGCCGAGGCGTCGGGCGATGTCGCGGAAGTGCGGGTCAAGAAAGGCGCGGATGTCGCCGACGGTGCCGTGATCGCGCGGCTGTCGGCCACCCGCGCCGAGGCCGATCTTGCGCGCGCAAGGGAAGAGCTTGCCCGCGCGCAACGCGAATTCGACAACGCGTCGCAGCTGCTCGAGCAGGGCGTGGCCACGGTCGACCGTGTCAGCCAGGCGCGCGCCACGCTCGCCGCCGCCGAAGCCTCGGTCGCCGCGGCGAAGGAGGCGATGGAGGCGCTCGATATCAGGGCCCCCTTCGCGGGACGGATCGAGACATTGTCGCTCGACGCCGGCGAGTACGTGCAGGCCGGCGCTGATGTCGGGCGCATCGTCGATAACCGGCCGCTGACCGTCGCCATCCAGGTGCCGCAGCAGGCGCTGCGCCGGATCGAGAGCGGCCAGGTCGCCACGGTAAGCTTCATCACCGGGCAGGAGCGCGAGGGCACGGTCAGCTTCGTGGGCACCGCCGCCAATGCCGAGACACGCACGTTCCTGGCGGAAATCACCGTGCCGAACGCGGACGGCGCCATTCCCGCCGGCATTTCGGCAGAGATCCGCATCCCGACAGGCACCGCGACGGCGCATTTCGTTCAGGCATCAACCGTCTCGCTGAGCCCCGAGGGCCTGCCGGGCGTCAAGGCCGTCGATGACGACGATACCGTGGTGTTCCACCCCATCGAGGTCGTGCGCGCGGAAATCGACGGGGTCTGGGTCACCGGCCTGTCCGAGAGCCCGAGGATCATCACCATCGGCCAGGGCTTCGTGAACGCGGGAGAGACGGTCAGACCCTCGCCCGCCCCGGAGGCGACCGCGCCGCCGGCGCAGCGGGACGCCAAGCCATGAACGGCCTCATCGACGCCGCGTTCTCGCGCAGCCGGGTCGTTCTGCTGGTGCTCGTGATGCTCCTCGGGGTCGGCGCCGTGTCCTATGTCGCGATCCCCAAGGAGGCCAATCCCGAGGTGCCGCTGCCGCTGGTCTACGTCTCGACCGGGCTTGACGGCATCAGCCCGGGCGATGCCGAACGTCTTCTGATCGAACCGATGGAGGCGGAGTTCTCGTCCATCGAGGGGCTGGACAGGATCGAGAGCCATGCCGCGGAAGGCTCGGCGCGGGTGCAACTGGAATTCACGCCCGGCGGCGATATCGACGAGGCGCTGCGCAAGGTGCGCGAGGCCGCCGACCAGGTCGAGAACGATCTGCCCGAAGACGCCTATGACCTGACCATCACCGAGATCAACACGGCCCTTTTCCCGATCATCACCGCGATCATCTCGGGCCCGGTGCCCGAACGCACCCTGAACGACCTCGCCGACGACGCGCAGGACAAGATCGAGGGCCTTCCCGGCGTGCTCGAGGTCGATATCGGCGGCGCGCGCGACGAGTTTCTCGAAGTGCTCATCGATCCGACGGTCTTTCAGACCTACAATCTCAGCTTCGACGAGTTGATCAACCAGCTTCAGCGCAACAACCGCCTGATCGCCGCCGGCGCCATCGAATCCGGCGGCGGGCGGATCGTGCTGAAGGTGCCGGGCCTGATCGAGGATCTTCAGGACGTGATGGAGATCCCGGTGAAGGTGCGGGGCGATGCCGTTGTGACCTTCGAGGATGTCGGTACCGTGCGGCGCACCTTCGAGGATCCCACCGGCTTTGCCCGGATCGACGGGCAGCCCGCGCTGGCGCTCGAGGTCAAGAAGCGCTCGGGCGCCAACATCATCGACACGGTGGCCGCGACCAAGGCCGCGCTGGAGGATCTGCGCACCGACTGGCCCGACAGTGTCGAGGTGACCTATCTTCAGGACCAGTCCGAGCAGGTCGAAACACTTCTGTCGGATCTCGAGGCGAACGTCATCGCCGCGGTGATCCTGGTGATGATCGTCATCGTCTTCGCCCTGGGGGGCCGCTCGGCGATCCTCGTGGGGCTGGCCATTCCCGGCGCCTTCCTCGCCGGTGTGTCCGCGCTCTGGGCGATGGGGTTCACCATGAACATCGTGGTGCTCTTCTCGTTGATCCTCGTGGTGGGGATGCTGGTCGACGGTGCCATCGTCACGACCGAGCTTGCCGACCGGCACCTGCAGGAGGGCGCGCCCCCGCAAACCGCCTACGCCGCGGCCGCCAAGCGCATGTCGTGGCCGATCATCGCCTCGACCGCGACGACGCTGAGCGTGTTCTTTCCGCTTCTGTTCTGGTCCGGGATGGTCGGCGAGTTCATGAAATTCCTGCCGATCACGGTGATCCTGACGCTCTTCGCCTCGCTCTTCATGGCGCTGATCTTCATTCCGGTGCTCGGCGGCCTGATCGGCAAGCGCCAGCCGCAGACCGCTTCGGCCAAGTGCGCGCTGCACGCGGCCGAACGCGGCGACCCGCGGCGCATCGGCGGTGCGACGGGCATCTACATGCGCGTGCTCGAATGGGCGATCCTGCGGCCCGGGGCCACGGCGCTGCTGGCGCTGGCGCTGCTTCTTGGCGCGCTCGGGCTTTACGGCCAGTTCGGCAAGGGACTGTCGTTCTTTCCCTCGGTCGAGCCGGAATTCATGCAGGTTCAGGTGCGCGCGCGCGACAACTTCTCGATCTACGAGCGCGACGCGCTGGTGCGCCGGGTGGAGGAGCGGCTGCTCGGCTATGACGAGGTCGCCACCGTCTACGCCCGCTCGACCATGCGCGCGGGCCAGGGCGACGAAGAGACCATCGGCACCCTGCAACTGGAGCTCATCGATTGGGATATCCGCCGCCCGGCCGAACGGATCGGCGCCGAAATCCGGCAGGACGTGTCGGACATCGCCGGTATCGACGTGCAGGTCCAGACCGAAAGCGGCGGGCCCAGCACCGGCAAGCCGATCGATCTTCAGATCGCGGCCCGCAACCCGGGCGTTCAGGCCGAGGCCGTCGAACAGGTCCTGTCGATCATGGAGCGTATCGGCGGCTTCACCGACGTGACCGACACCCGCCCGCTGCCCGGTGTCGAGGTGTCGATCCTCGTCGATCGGTCCGAGGCTGCCCGCTACGGCGCCGATGTCAGCCTGCTGGGGCAGGCGATCCAGCTTCTGACGCAAGGCATCACCGTCGCCGACTATCGCCCCGGCGATGTCGACGGCGAAATGGACATCCGCGTCCGCTTTCCGGCCGAGGAACGGTCGCTGTCGGAGCTTGGAAACCTGCGCGTTCCGACCGCGGCGGGCCTCGTGCCGATATCGAACTTCGTCACCTTCGAGCCGGTCGAGCGCACCGGCACGATCACCCGCATCGACGAGCAGCGCGTGGTGACGATCGAGGCGAATGTCGCCCCGGGACGTCTGGTCAACGACCAGGTCACCGCCCTGCAGGAGGCGCTGGCCGCGGCCGCCCTGCCCGAGGGCGTCAGCTACAGCTTCGCGGGCGAGGCCGAGGACCAGACCGAGGCGATGACATTTCTCGTCGGCGCCTTCGTTGCGGCGATCCTGCTGATGTTCGTCATCCTCGTGTTGCAATTCAACAGCTTCTACCAAGCCTTCGTGGTGATGAGCGCGATCGTCTTCTCGGTCGCGGGCGTTCTTCTGGGCCTGATCGTCACCGGGCGCCCCTTCGGCGTGGTCATGGGGGGCATCGGGATCATCGCGCTGGCCGGGATCGTGGTGAACAACAACATCGTGCTGATCGACACCTATAACGATCTCAGGCGCGGCGGTCTTGCGCCGCGCGAGGCCGCGCTGAGGACGGGGGCGCAACGCCTGCGGCCGGTGGTCCTGACCTCGGTCACCACGGCGCTCGGGCTGATGCCGATGGTTCTCGGGGCAAACCTGAACTTCTTCACCCGCGAGATCGTGTTCGGCGCGCCGTCGACCCAGTACTGGACCGAACTTTCCAGCGCGATCGTGGGCGGCCTCGCCGTGGCGACGCTGCTCACGCTGGTCCTGACGCCGGCCATGTTGATGCTTGGAGAGACGCGACGCCACCGGCCGGCGCAGCCTTCGGTCGATGCCGTGGCGCCGGCCCGATGACGCCCCGTCGGAGTTCGCCGGTCGGGTCCTTGATGCTGATCGCTCGGCCATGGTCCAGACCCCGAGCAGGGTCTGGCCATCGCTCGGCCGCTCAGCCCTCCATCGCCTCCAGTTCGTCGATCAGGCGCGAGATCATCGACAGCCCCTTGTCCCAGAAGGCCGGGTCCGAGGCGTCGAGGCCGAAGGGCGCCAGCAGCTCGCTGTGGTGCTTGGAGCCGCCCGCTTTCAGCATCTCGAAATACTTGTCCTGGAAGCCGTCGGGATTTTCTTCGTAGACCGCGTAGAGCGCGTTCACCAGCCCGTCACCGAAGGCATAGGCGTAGACGTAGAAGGGCGAATGCACGAAATGCGGGATATAGGCCCAGAACGTCTCGTAGCCGTCCATGAAATCGAACGCGGGTCCGAGGCTTTCGGCCTGCACCGACATCCACAGCGCGTTGATGTCGTCGGGCGTCAACTCGCCCTCGCGGCGCGCGGCGTGCAGCTTGCATTCGAAATCGTAGAAGGCGATCTGGCGGACCACGGTGTTGATCATGTCCTCGACCTTGCCGGCCAGCATCACCTTGCGCTCGGCATCGGTCTCGGCGCCGTCAAGCATCCGGCGGAAGGTCAGCATCTCGCCGAACACGCTGGCCGTTTCCGCCAGCGTCAGCGGGGTCGAGGACAGCAACTCGCCCTGATCGGCGGCCAGAACCTGGTGCACGCCGTGGCCCAATTCATGGGCCAGCGTCATCACGTCGCGCGGTTTGCCCAGGTAGTTGAGCATCACGTAGGGATGCACATCCGTGACCGTGGGATGCGCGAAGGCGCCGGGCGCCTTGCCCGGCTTGACGCCGGCATCGATCCAGCCCTTCTCGAAGAACGGCTTGGCGAGATCGGCCATGCGCGGATCGAAGGCCGCGTAGGCGTTCATCACGGTTTCCTGTGCCGCGTCCCAGCCGACGGTGCGGGTTTCCTCCATCGGCAGGGGGGCGTTGCGGTCCCAGACCTGCATCCGGTCGACGCCCAGCCACTTGCGCTTGAGCTCGTAATAGCGGTGCGACAGTTTCGGATAGGCCGCGACCACCGCGTCGCGCAGCGCCTCGACGACCTCGGGCTCTACGTCATTGGAAAGGTGCCGCCCTGTCTGCGGCGTGGGCATCTCGCGCCAGCGGTCGATCACCTCCTTTTCCTTGGCGGTGGTGTTGTGCACGCGGCTGAACGTGCGGATGTTCTCGCCAAAGACCCGCGCCAGTTCGCGCGCTGCCGCTTCCCGTTTGCTGCGATCCTGTTCGGTCAGCAGGTTGAGCGTGCCTTCGATGCCCAGATCCTCGCCATCGACGGTGAAGGTCAGCGCGGCGATCGTCTCGTCGAAAAGCCGTTCCCACGCGTCGCCGACGACGCCCATGTCGTGCAGGAATTTCTCGAGCTCGTCGGATAGCTGGTAGGGCTTCATCGCGCGGATGCGGCGGATGACCGGCGCGTAGCGCGCGAGATCTTCGTTCTCGGCATACATCGCGTCCAGCCTGTCCTCGTCCAGCCGGTTGAGTTCCAGTGAGAAGAAGACCAGCGGGGTCGTGTAGGTCGTCACCTTCTCCTGGCAGTCGGACAGGAATTTCGCCCGCGCGCTGTCGGTGGTCTGCTGGTAGTAGCGCAGCCCGGCATAGGACATGATCCGCCCCGCCGTGCGGCTCAGCGCCTCGTCGCGCTGCAGGCAGTCGAGCAGGCCCGCGGCGTCCAGCGTGTCGAGCTGGCCCTCGTAATCATCCGCGAAATGCTTGCAGGCCTGTTCCAGCCATTCGAGATCGCGGGCCAGTTCAGGTGCATCGGGCGAGGTGTAGAGATCGCTCAGGTCCCATTCCGGCAGGTCGCCGAGGTTCCGGTCGCCGGAGGTGGCGTTCGCGTCGCGGACGGGGGTGATGGTCATGGGCGGCTCCTTGGTTCTTGCGTTCGCGCAAGACGTAGCGCGCGCGGCGCTTCAAGTATACGCGCCGCGCCGCGATCCGTCGAAAAAATTGTTCCCGGACGGGCGAATCCCTGTATCATCAGTCGCAAAAAGGGAGGAATTGACGATGGCTGAAATTTTGAAGAACCCCGTGGTGACCGGTGTCGGTGGCGCGGTTGCCGGGCTTGCCGTGGGGGCGCTTCTGTCGCTGTCCACGATCGACGCCAAGATCGGCGCAAGCATCGATGAGGCGATGGACGGGATCGCGGCGCTTGTCGCCGGCGAAGAGGCCGCGATGGACGGCGTGACCGCGCGTCTTGAGGCGCTGGAAGAGGCGGTGGAGGTGTCTTCGGGCGCGGTCGCCGCGCTGGACGAGACCGTCTCGGACCAGGCGGGCGCGGTCGCGACCCTTGCCGAGCGGATGCCCGGGGATCTTGGCGCGGATCTTGGCGCGCGGATCTCGGCGCTCGAGGCGCGGATCGACACCGCCGCCGCCGATCTGGGCAGCACGATCGCGGACACGGCCACGGCGCAGACCGAGACCCTGCGCGCCGCGTTGCAGGCGCAGCCCGCGCCGGCGCCCGCGCCCGAGACCGAGACGACAAGCGCGGAGACGGACGGCGCCGAGGATGCGTCGCGCGTGGCGTTGCCGGAAGGCCTGCGCATGGAAGGCGAGGCGCGCGGTGTCGGCGAGACATTCGTGCTGGCCGATGGCTCCGTGCGCGCCTTCGTGCAGCGCGCCGATGCGCAGGCGGGCCGCGCGCAGTTGTCGGTCAACCGCGTGTCGTCGGATCTGGCCGTGGGCGAGACCGTGGTCGTGTCGCATGCGGGCGGCGCCTGCCGCGTGGGCGTGGCCGCGGTCACCGGGGCCGGCGTGCGGATCGGGTCGGATTGCAACACGCCCGCGGAGGGCGCCGCACTTGGCGACGCCTATGCGCCCGGCAATCTCGCGATGCTGGCCGACGGGCAGCTTCGGGTCTTCGTGTCGGGCATCTTCGGCGACGAGGCGCGGCTGGCGATCAACGGCCTCGAGACCCGGCGCGTCCGCGTCGGCGACACGCAGTCGGTGACCATGGGCGAGGCGAGCTGTTCGGTCACCGTCAACGGCATCCGCGGCAACTCGGTGCTGCTCACGGGCGGGTGCGCGTGATCTAGCCGTAGCTCTCGAGCATGGCCCGCAGGTCGGCAAGCGTATTGGCCTCGGCCACCGGCTTGTCGTGACGCCAGCGGGCCATGCGCGGAAATCGCAGCGCCACCCCGGACTTGTGCCGCGGACTGGCCTGGATGCCCTCGAACGCGATCTCGAAGACGTGCTCCGGGCGGACCTGCCGCACCGGGCCGAAGCGTTCTTGCGTGTTGCGGCGCACCCAGGCTGTGATCTGGCGGAACTCGGCATCGGTTAGACCCGAATAGGCCTTGGTAAACGGGACCAGCGCATTGCCGTCCCAGACCGCGAAGGTGAAATCGGTGAACAGGTTGGCGCGCCGACCGTGGCCCTGCTGCGCGTAGATCATCACGGCATCGATGGTCAGCGGGTCGAGCTTCCATTTCCACCAGTCGCCCTTCTTGCGACCGGCATGGTAGGGTCCTTGGCGGCGTTTCAGCATCAGGCCTTCGGTGCGGCGACGGCGCGCGGTGGCGCGGGTGGTGGCAAGGTCGGCCCAGTCGTCGAACGGCACCAATGGCGAGGGGCGCAGCGGCGCGTCTTCGGGCGGATCGTGCAGAAGCGCTTCGAGCCGCGCGCGGCGGTCTGCGAAGGGCGTCTCGCGCAGGTCGTGCCCGGCCTCCTCCAAGAGGTCATAGGCCATCAGGATCACCGGCGCCTCTCGCAGCAGCTTCTTCGGCACGGTCTTGCGGGTGATGCGTTTCTGCAAGGCGGCAAAGGGAAGGGGGCCATCTTCGTCATGCGCCAATAGCTCGCCATCGAGAACCGTTCCGTCGGGCAGTACCTCGTGCAACCCGGCGAGTTCGGGGAAGCGGTCGGTCATCAACTCCTCGCCGCGCGACCAGACAAAGCATTGCCCGCCGCGGACGATCACCTGCCCGCGGATGCCGTCCCATTTCCATTCCGCCAGCCAGTCGGCCGGCGGCCCGAGGCCCTCGGGCCCGTCCTCGAGCCCGTAGGCGAGGCAGAACGGGTAGGGGCGCGACAGGTCGTCGGCCTGATGATGGCTTTCGATCAGGGCGGTCCATGTCGTCGTGTCGGGCGTCCAGTCTCCCATCAGGCGGTGCGCCAGTTCGGCCTCGTCGCGGCCGGTGGCCTGCGCCAGCGCGCGGGTCATCAGCTTGCGGCTGATTCCGATGCGGAAGCCGCCGGTCAGCAGCTTGTTGAACACCAGCCGTTCCAGCGGCTCCATCGCGTCCCAGGCCGCGAGTATGCGTCTCTTGCGCGTTGCCTCGTCGGCTTCATTCAGCGCGCGGAGCCGGTCGATCCATGCGCTCAGGCTGGCGTCGTGGGTCGTGCCGGGGGCGGGCAGCACCAGCGCGATGGTCTCGGCCAGATCGCCGACGATGGGATAGGTTTCCTCGAACAGCCAGAGCGGTATCCCGGCCCGCTCGGCCGCCCATTCGCGCAGCCGCGTGGTGGTGATCGCGCGTTTGGGCCGGCGGCCGGAGAAAAGCGCGATGGTCCACAGGCGGTCATCTTCGGGCGCGTCGCGGAAATAGGCGGCCAGCGCGGCGACCTTGGTATTGGTTCGGGTGGTCTGGTCGAGCGTGCTGAAGAGATCGGCGAAGCGTTTCATGCCTCGTCCTCCAGCGTTTCGCCGGTAAACTCGGTCTGCACGATATCCGCGTCATAGCCCTGCTCGGTCAGCCAGCGGGCGAAGATCGACGTGTAGCCGTGCGTGACGTGGATGTGGCTCGCCCCGGTCTCGGCGATGGCACGGTTGAGCCCGGCCCAGTCGGCGTGGTCCGAGAGGACGAAGCCGCGATCGGCCGCCCGTCGGCGGCGCACGCCGCGCAGCCGCATCCAGCCGCTGGCAAACCCGGTCGAGGCGGGCCGAAAGCGCCGCGCCCATGGTCCCGACAGCGCCCCCGGCGGGGCCAGCACCAACGCCCCGCGCCGCTGCTTGGGGTCCATGTCGGGGGTGACATATTCTGTATCCGGCAGGGCGATGCCCTGGCCGCGCATCACCGCGTTGGTGTTCTCTATCGCGCCATGCGTCAGGATCGGTGCGATGCCGGGGTCGAGAAGCCCGAGCACGCGCTGCGCCTTGCCCAGGGCGTAGGCGCCCAGCAGGCTGAACCGGCCAACGGCCGCGTTGGCCGCCCACCATCCGTTGATCTCGGCGGCGACATCGGCCTCTGCCGGCCAGTCGAAGACCGGCAGGCCGAAGGTGCATTCGGTGACGAAATGGTGACAGCGCACCGGCTCGAACGGGGTCGAGAGCGCGTCGGCGCCGAGCTTGTAATCGCCCGACACCACCCAGACCTCGCCGCCCACCTCGACGCGGATCTGCGCAGAGCCGGGCACGTGGCCCGCGGGGTGGAACGACACGGTCGCGCCGCCGATCCGTCGGGTTTCACCGTAGCGGATGGTGTCGAGGGTAATCTCGCCCAGACGGTGGCGCATCACCGGGGCGGCAAGATCCGTGGCGAGATACGCGCCGTGCCCCTCGCGGGCGTGATCGGCATGCCCGTGGGTGATCAGCGCGCGGGCGACCGGCCGCCACGGGTCGATGTGGAAATCGCCGGCGCGGCAGTAGATGCCCTCGGGGGTGAATGTCAGTGCCATTAGCTAAGGATAAACCATGTGGCGCGGGCGACCAGCCTCTTGCGATACGGCATCGGCCTTGTATTCTTTACGGGTCAGATAACCGGACCAATCCGATCAGGGGGACAGCAGATGCGGTTTGTGAGATATGGCGCGGTCGGGCAGGAACAGCCCGCCGTTCTGGACGCCGACGGTGAGTTGCGCGACCTGAGCGGCGTGGTGCCCGACCTGGCCGGCGGCGTGCTGGCGGATCTGCCAAGGATCAACCCGCAAAGCCTGCCGCGCGTGCCGGGCAATCCGCGCATCGGCCCGCCGGTGGGGCGCGTCGGCAAGCTGGTCTGCATCGGGCTCAACTATTCCGATCACGCGGCAGAGCTTGGCGTGGACCCGCCCGACGATCCGGTGGTCTTTCTCAAGGCGACTTCGGCGATCGGCGGGCCGAACGATCCGGTGATCATGCCGCGCGGCGCGCAAAAGGTCGACTGGGAGGTGGAGCTTGGCATCGTCATCGGGCAGCGTGCGAAATACGTGACCGAGGCGCAGGCGCCGCGCCAAGTGGCGGGCTACACCATCGTCAACGACGTCTCCGAACGCGCGCTGCAACTCGAACGGTCCGGGCAGTGGACCAAGGGCAAGAGTTGCGACAGCTTCGCGCCGATGGGGCCTTGGCTGGTGACGCCCGACGAGGTGGGCGACGTGCACGCGCTCGACCTGTCGGTGGACGTGAACGATGCGCGCATGCAGAGCGGCAACACCGACCGGATGGTCTTCACCGTGCCCGCGATCGTGTCCTATCTCAGCGAGTTGATGACGCTGCATCCCGGAGACGTGATCGCCACCGGCACGCCGCCGGGGGTGGGCATGGGCCACAGGCCGCCGCGGTTCCTGAAAGAAGGCGACGAGATGGTGCTGAAAATCTCGGGCCTGGGCGAACAGCGGGTGACGGTGCGGGCCGAAGGGTAGGGCCGCGGCCGGGCGCCAGACTTCTCAGGAGACGGCGACGGCATCCTTTTCGCGGGATCTCTCGAAGAAATCGCAGAGCAGGCCGAACAGGCGCGCCTGTGTCGCCTCACCCTCCATCAGCGTCTCGTGCCGGCCGCCTTGGACCATCTCGAGATGCCCGCGCGGCCAGCGCGCCATGCGGTCGGTCACGCGCGGCACGTCGACGATGTCCTCGTCCGTGCCGAGGATGGTCAGGCAGGGCAGGTCGGGCGAGGGGCGCTGCGCCAGCGCCCGCGTCTCGCGCAGCGCCTCGTAGAGCCAGCGCAGGCTCGGCCCGCCGAGGCCGAGCTCGGGATGCGCGCCGAGCTGGCGTGCCATGTACTGCCACATGTCGCGGTCGCCGGTCAGCTTGTTGGTCTCGAACGGTTCGGTCAGCACGTAGTGATCGGCGGTGGTGCCGGGGGCGTAGCGGTGGCTGAGTCCCACCTGGTGGCTGCCCCAGGCCAGCCACCACGCCACGGGGCGCAGTGCCTCGGCCATCTTGATGCCCCACATCGGGCTGGAAAAGGCGCAGCCTTGCACGTCGAGCCCGTCCATCACGGCGCGCAGGCCGATGCAGCCGCCCATCGAATGCGCCAGCAGGTACCACGGGCGCGGCAGGTCGAGCCGCGCCGCGGTCTCTGTCATCGCCGCCACGTCGTACTGGTAATCGGGGAAGTGATGCACATGGCCGGACATCACGTCGTCGAGCAGCCGGTCCGCCAGTCCTTGGCCGCGCCAGTCGATCGCGAGGCTGGCATAGCCGCACCTGGCCAGCGCCCGCGCGGCGCGGCCGTATTTTTCGACATATTCGGTGCGGCCCGGAAAGATCAGGACGGTGCCCTTGGGGGCCTCGCGGTTCCACAGGCCGACGCGCAGGCGCAAATCGTCGCGCGCGGTGACCCACCATGCGGCGCCATCCGCAGGGCCGTCGGCCACATCGGCAAAGAGCGGCGCGGGGTCCATCAGGCCAGGACGCTGCCCAGCTTCATCGCCAGCCCCATGTCGCCATCGACGCTGAGCCGCCCGGACATGAACGCCGCCGTGGGATCGAGGTCGCCCTGCAGGATCGATTCGAACGTGTCGGCATCCGCGGTGAGGGTCACGTCGGCAGCCTCGTCGGCGGCGCGGGCGCCGTCCGAATCGATCACCACACTGCCTTCGCCCTCGATGACGAATTTCGCGGTTCCGTCGAAGCCCTCGTCGCCCATCTTCTCGTTGAGGGCCTTCACGGCCGCATTGATCACGTCACTCATTGGCGCTTCCTTTCACAATCGCGATGCCGGGGGGTTTGAATCCCGGTATTCTGCATTAAACTAATCGCATCATGGGTGTTGTTTTCATCAATCTCAAGCGTATCCTCGCGGCATGGCTGGCAGCGCTTGCGTTTTGCCTGCCCGCAACAGCCGGGCAGGACAAGCTCGACGATCTGCTGGCACGGCTGCCCGAGGCCGAGCCTTCGGAGGCGCGCAAGCTTGCTGCCGAGATCGAGATGGAATGGTCGAAATCCGGCTCTGCGGCCATGGACCTGTTGCTGCGGCGCGGCCGGGACGCGATCGAGGCCGGCGAGCTTGACGCGGCGGTCGAGCATCTCGGCGCGCTGACAGATCACGCGCCGGGCTTCGCCGAGGCGTGGCACCTGCGGTCGGTGGCGTTCTTCAAGCAGGACCGCTACGGGCTGGCACTGGCCGATATCGGACGCGCGCTGGCGCTGGAGCCGCGCCATTTCAACGTGATCTTCGGTCTCGGCGTGCTGCTCGAAGAGCTGGGACGGTATCAGCTGGCGCATGAGGCCTTCACGCGCGTCGAGGCTATACATCCGCATCACGAGAACGTATCCAGCGCACGCGAGCGTGTGGCCCGGAAACTGGGCGGGGCGGAACTCTGACGGCATAAGGAACGCGGCGGATGTCGGAGCAATCGAGAACCCTCGCGGTTCTGGGTCCCACCAATACAGGCAAGACGCATTTCGCCATCGAGCGGATGCTGGGCTATCGCACCGGGCTGATCGGCCTGCCGCTGCGCCTGCTGGCGCGCGAGGTCTATGACCGGATCGTGGCGGTGCGCGGCCCGTCGGTGGTGGCACTGGTCACCGGCGAAGAGCGCATCGTGCCCGCCCGCCCGCAGTACTGGGTCTGCACCGTCGAGGCGATGCCGGAGGGCATGGGCACCGATTTCGTCGCCATCGACGAGATCCAGCTTTGCGCCGATCCCGAGCGCGGGCATGTCTTCACCGACCGGCTGCTGCGGATGCGCGGCCAGCACGAGACGCAGTTCCTGGGCAGTCACACCATGCGCGGCGTCATCGCCAGCCTCGTGCCCGAGGTCGAGTTCCTGAACCGCGACCGGATGTCGCAGCTGAGCTACGCGGGGCCCAAGAAGATCGCCAAGATGCCGCCGCGCAGCGCGATCGTCGGGTTCTCGGTGGAAAACGTCTATGCCATGGCCGAGTTGCTGCGCCGTCAGAAGGGCGGCGCCGCCGTGGTGATGGGCGCGCTGTCGCCGCGCACCCGCAACGCGCAGGTCGAGCTTTATCAGAACGGCGACGTGGATTACCTCGTGGCGACCGACGCCATCGGCATGGGGCTGAACCTCGACATCAACCATGTCGCGTTCTCGTCGCTGTCGAAATTCGACGGGCGGCGGATGCGGGCGCTTTATCCCAACGAGCTGGGGCAGATCGCCGGGCGTGCGGGCCGCGGCATGACCAACGGCACCTTCGGAGTGACCGGCGAGGCGCCGGACCTTGATCCCGATCTCGCGCAGGCGATCACCGAGCATCGCTTCGCCCCGATCCGCAAGCTGGAATGGCGCAACGCGCGGCTCAGCTTCGGATCCACCGACGCGCTGGTCGCCTCGCTCGAGGCGCGGCCCGAGCACGATCTGCTGGCGCGCACCCGCGAATCGGATGATCTCGGCGCGCTCAAGACGCTGGCCGAGCAGCCCGAGGTTGCCGCCCGGGCGACCGCGGCGCCCGCGGTGCGGCTTTTGTGGGATGTCTGCCGCATCCCCGACTTCCGCGGCATCAGCCATGTCGAGCATGCGGGGCTGCTGGAGCGCATCTTTTGCGACCTGCACGAGGGGGGCCGGGTGCCCGATGACTGGCTGGCGCGGCAGATCGGCCGCATCGACCGGACCGACGGCGATATCGACACCCTGTCCAAGCGTCTGGCATATATCCGCACATGGACCTATGTCGCGCAGCGAAAGGGCTGGGTCGGGGACGAAAACCATTGGCGCGGCGAGACGCGCGCGGTAGAAGACCGACTGTCGGATGCGCTGCACGAGCGTTTGACCCAGAGATTTGTGGACCGGCGCACATCCGTGCTCTTGCGCCGGCTCAAGCAGAAGGAGGCCATGGTGGCCGAGGTAAGTGATCAGGGCGACGTCACCGTCGAGGGCGAATTCGTCGGACGTCTCGAGGGCTTCCGCTTCATGCAGGACAAAACCGCCGCCGCCCAGGAGGCGCGCACCCTGCAGCAGGCCAGCCTGCAGGCACTGGCACCGCATTTCCATCTCAAGGCGGACCGCTTCTACAACGCACCCGATCCAGAGATCGACTTCACCGAGCAGGGCGGGCTTTTATGGGGCAAGGAGGCCGTGGGCAAGCTGACGCCGGGGCCGGACCCGCTGAAGCCGCAAGTCGTGGCCTTCGTCGATGACGAGGCCGGCGCGGATGTGGCCCAGAAGGTGCAGCGGCGCCTTCAGCATTTCATCGACCGCCGGATCGCCACGCTGTTCGAGCCGCTGATGACCCTGCAACGCGACGAGACGCTGACCGGCGAGGCGCGCGGTTTCGGCTTTCGCATGGTCGAGGCCATGGGCATCATCCCGCGCGCCACGGTCGCAGCCGAGGTCAAGGCGCTCGATCAGGGCGCGCGCGGCGCGCTGCGCAAGCACGGCATCCGCTTCGGCCAGTTCACGGTGTTCATGCCGGCGCTGCTGAAACCCGCGCCCACGCGACTGCGGCTGGTGCTGTGGTCGCTGGCCCAGGGCCTCGACCAGTTCCCCGAGGCGCCGCCGCCGGGCCTCGTGACGATGCCTGTGCAACCCGATGCGCCCGAGGGGTATCACGACATGGCCGGCTACCGCGCCGCCGGCACGCGGGCGATCCGCATCGACATGCTGGAACGGCTGGCCGACATGCTGCGCGCCGAGGACGGGCGCGGCGGGTTCGAGGCCAAGGCGGACATGCTGTCGATCACCGGCATGACGCTGGAACAGTTCGCGGAGCTGATGCAGGGCCTCGGCTACAAGGCCGAACGCGGCGAGCGCGAAAAGGTCAAGCCGGTCGATCAGGCGCTGGCCGAAGCCCCCGCCGACGCCGCGGCGGCCGCCGAGGATCCCGCGCCGGAAAGCCCGCTCGACGCGGTCGCCGAGATCCCAGATCAGGGCGAGGCCCCGATCGCGGCCGACCCCGAGGCAGAGCCCGAAGCGGTGCCCGAGATCCCCGACACCCCCGAAGAGGAGGTCGCGCCCGGCGAGACCCCCGAGACGGCGACCCCCGAGATCGAGGTCTATTACACCTTCACATGGGCGCCGCGCGCCAACCGGCCGGCCGAGGGCGGGCGCGCGAAATCGCGGAAACCCCAAGCGCAGGGCAAACCAAAGGGCAAGCCCGGCAGCCGCGCCCGGAAACCGCAGGAAGGCGCCGCCAAGGGCCCAGCGGACCGCCCAGAGAACACCCGACCCGAGAAGAAAGAGCGCATCGATCCCGACAATCCCTTCGCGGCGGCGCTGATGGGGTTGAAGACCAGGAGGTGAGTCCCGGGCCGTAGCCGCCCGTCAGGGCAGGAGCAAGCATGGCACGTCGCATCGCCGTCATTCAGGGCCATCCCGATCCGGAGGGCGGGCATTTCTGTCACGCGTTGGCGGATGCTTACCGGGATGGGGCTTCGGCCGCCGGACACGCCGTTGACCTGATCGACACGGCTCGGATGGATCTGCCCTATATCCGCAACAAGGCCCAATGGGACGCCCCGCCCACCGACGAGCGTATCTTGCAAATGCAGCGGGCCGTGGGCGCAGCGGATCACCTGTTGATCCTCTATCCGCTCTGGCTTGGCGACATGCCGGCGGTCCTGAAATCCGCGCTTGAACACCTGTCCTGCGGCGGATTCGTGATGGCGGTGGATGAGAGCGGTCACTGGCAGGCCAAGCTGAAGGGCAAATCGGCGCGCGTGGTGGTGACGATGGGCATGCCGGCGCTGGTCTACCGGCTTTTCTTCCTCTCGCATTCGCTCAAGAGCCTCGAGCGCAACATCCTCAAATTCGCCGGCGTGAAGCCGGTGCGCACGACCCTCATGGGGCAGGTCGACGGCGAGCGCCGCAAGGCACAGCGCGAGGCCTGGCTGGCGCAGATGCGGCGTCTTGGCAGCAATGCAGCCTGATCCGCGCGCATCCATCCGCCTCGACAAATGGCTGTGGCATGCGCGGTTCTTCAAGACGCGCAGCCTGGCCGCGCGTCAGGTGAGTTCCGGGCATGTGCGAGTCAACGGAAAGCGGGTTTCGAAACCGGCCCATGCGGTCGGCGCACAGGACGTGCTGACCTTTGTGCAGGGCGACGCGGTCAAGGTGGTCCGGGTGCGCGATCCCGGCACGCGGCGCGGCCCGGCGCCCGAGGCGCAGACGCTTTACGAGGATCTGACAGAGCCCGCGCCGCGCGACACCGCGCCGCCCGCGCCCAAATACGAGGGCAAGGGAAGGCCCACCAAGCGCGACCGCCGCAAACTGGATCTCGATAAACGCGGACCGCTTGAATGATCTGTCCCACTGGACTACGTCAGCGCAGATCCGGACAGCATGAGAGACGGCCATGACCTATATCGTCAACGATAACTGCATCGCCTGCAAATACACCGACTGCGTCGAGGTCTGTCCGGTGGATTGCTTCTACGAGGGCGAGACCATGCTGGTCATCCATCCCGACGAATGCATCGATTGTGGTGTCTGCGAACCGGAATGCCCCGCCGACGCGATCCGCCCGGACACCGAGCCGGAGATGGAAAAATGGGTCGAGTTCAACCGCAAGTATTCCGAGATGTGGCCGGTCATCGTCACCAAGAAGGACCCGCTGCCCGAAGCCGAGGAGCGCGACGGCGAAACCGGCAAGCTGGAGAAGTACTTTACCGAGGCCCCCGGCGAGGGGGGCTGATCGCGCGCCTGACCCGCGATGCCACCCGTATCGCGGCGAAATCGACGCGCAAAAGCGCCGAAAACGCGCGTATCGGCGATACGCGCCCTTTCGTATGCGTGCTTTTTGTGCTACACAATTCATCTATTAGAAGAGAAATCCGTGACGGCACCTTTCAGCGTCCTGCTGTGGGGTGCGTGACAAAGACATTGACGCATGATCCCGGGCCGAAAATGGCTCGTGGTTCGTGTGTCTTTGTGTAGTCCAGTACCTTGCGAGGAAACAAACCGAATGTCCAAATCCAGGAAGACCGAGTTTCGCCCCGATGACTATGTCGTGTATCCCGCGCATGGCGTGGGTCAGATCATGTCCATCGAGCAGCAGGAAATCGCCGGCATCACGCTGGAGCTTTTCGTGATCTCGTTCGAGAAGGACAAGATGACCCTGCGGGTGCCGACCGACAAGGCGACGGAGATCGGGATGCGCAGCCTGTCCACGCCCGAGGTGATCTCGAAGGCGATGGTCACGCTCAAGGGCAAGGCCAAGGTCAAGCGCGCGATGTGGTCGCGGCGGGCGCAGGAATACGAACAGAAGATCAACTCGGGCGATCTGATCGCGATCGCCGAGGTGGTGCGCGACCTGCACCGCAATGACGAACAGCGCGAGCAGAGCTATTCCGAGCGTCAGCTCTACGAGGCCGCGCTGGAGCGTCTGACCCGCGAGGTTGCCGCCGTCGCCGGTGGCGACGAGGTGCAGGCCGCCAAGCAGGTCGACGATGTGCTGATCACCCGCGCCGCGTGATTCCTGGTGAAATTCGTGTCAGGCCGCGCCTTCGGGCGCGGCCTTCTTCATGCCAGCAGGCTGAACAGAATCGCGATCTCGACGCTCTGTTGCGTGGCCCCCAAGATATCGCCGGTCTGACCGCCGATCCTGGCGTGAGCGATCCGGGCAATAAGGGCGGCGACGACCACCGCCCAGATCACCGCCCAGAGGCCTGCACCCCCGGTCAGCAGAAGGGCCGCGATGCAGCCGAGGCCTAGGCCGACCGCCGCCGTGGCGGGGCGGGGTCGTCCCTGGCTGTGCGACAAGCCCGTTGCGCGCGCATGCGGCACGGTGGCCATCACGCAGGGCATCAGCGCCCGCGACAGCGCGGCGCTTGCCAGCAAAGCGGCACTTGCCGGGCCGGGGCCTTGCGCGAACAAGAGCCACAGCGCCCCCCACCGCGCGCCCAGTGACAGGCACAGCGCGATCACCCCGTAGGTGCCGATATGGCTGTCCTTCATGATCTCGAGCCTGCGTTCGCGCGTCCAGCCGCCCCAGAGCCCATCGGCGGTATCGGCCAGCCCGTCCTCGTGCAGGGCGCCGCTGCAGACGATCAGCAGCGCCAGCGCCACCAGCGCGGCGAGGGGCAGGGGTAACCCGGACCAGACCGCGACCGCGCCGCCGAGCGCGGCCAGCCCGCCGATCACGAGGCCGGCCAGCGGATAGGCCCAAGCCGCCCGCGCGCCCCGGTCATGCGAGGTGGCGCGCGCCGGCAGCCGGCTGAGAAGCGTCAGCGCCTGTGACACGTCGCGCGCGCGCATGAGGGCGGTGTCGATTTCTGCCATGCGGGGGCCTTTTCGGGTGGGGCGGGGCTGGTCGCTGCGATACAGAAGGGCATCTGAACTTGCAACGAGGCCCGCGATGCGCGCCGATTTCTTGACCCTGTCCGATGTCGCGCGGCACCTGCGCGATCTGCCCGGACCCGATACCGCGGCCCGCGCGGCCGCGCGGGTGCGCGATGCCCAGCTGACCAAGCCCCCCGGCGCGCTTGGCCGGCTGGAGGATCTGGCGATCTGGTATTGCGGCTGGCGCGGAGCGGCGCGGGTGCGGGTGGACGCGCCGCAAGTGCTTGTCTTTGCAGGCAATCACGGTGTCTGTGCGCAGGGCGTGTCGGCCTTTCCCGCCAGCGTCACCGCGCAGATGGTCGCCAATTTCCGGGCCGGCGGCGCGGCGGTCAACCAGCTGGCAGAGGCCGCCGGTGCGCGGATGGATGTGCATCCGCTCGATCTCGACCGCCCCACGGCCGATATCAGCCTTGGGGCGGCGATGACCGAGGCCGAGGTCATCGCCGCTCTGCGCGCCGGGTGGGAAGCGGTGGACCACGCGACCGATCTTCTGGTTGTGGGCGAGATGGGCATCGGCAACACCACCGCTGCGGCCGCCATCGCCTTCGCGCTGTATGGCGGGCAAGCGCCGGACTGGACCGGACGCGGCACCGGCCTCGACGATGCGGGGCTGACCCGCAAGGCGCGGATCGTGGCAAAGGCGGTCGCGGTGAACGCTGCGTCCGGGCTGGACGGGTTGGAGGTGCTGCGCCGTCTGGGCGGGCGCGAAATCGCGGCCATGGCGGGCGCGATCCTTCGGGCGCGCGCGGGGCGAATCCCGGTCGTGCTGGACGGTTTCATCTGCACCGCCGCCGCCGCCTGTCTGGAGGCCGCGCAGCACGGCGCGCTGGATCATGCCATCGCCGGCCATGTCAGCGCCGAGCCGGGCCATGCCCGCCTGCTGGAGTATCTGGGCAAGGTGCCGCTCTTGTCCCTTGGGCTGCGGCTTGGCGAGGGATCGGGCGGGGTTCTGGCGATGGGGATCGTGCGTTCCGCATTGGCCTGTCATGCCGGCATGGCCACCTTCGCCGAGGCCGGCGTGTCGGACGGCTGATGCCGGGGCGAGAGATCCTCGGGTCGAGCCCGAGGATGACGGGGGCGTGGCTTGACCCCTTCGCTGCAGGCGAATACTGATCAAAAAACTCGGATTATCCCGGAGCGGTCCGCGCAACATGAGTGAAACCCTATTGCACCGTCTGGCCTGGGTCGTGGTGGCATTGTGCCTCGCGCCGATCGTGGCCGCGGCGCTGTCGGCGTTCGCCGGCGACCTTCAGACGTGGCGCGAGGTGCTTTCGACGGTGCTGCCGCGCTACACCGCGACGACGCTGGCCCTGGTGGTCATCGTCGGCCTCGGCACCGCGGTGATCGGGTCGGTGACGGCATGGCTCGTGACCGTCTACCGCTTTCCCGGCGCGCGCCTGCTGGAGATCGCGCTGGCGCTGCCGCTGGCCTTCCCGGCCTACGTGATGGCCTATGCCTATACCCACATGCTGGATCATCCCGGCCCGGTGCAGACCGCCTTGCGTACCGTCACCGGCTGGGGGCCGCGCGAGTACTGGTTTCCCGAGGTGCGCAGCCTTGGCGGTGCCGCGCTGATGCTGACGATCGTGCTATACCCTTACGTCTACCTGCTGGCGCGCGCGTCGTTCCGCCAGCAATCGGCCAACGCGTTCCTTGTGGCGCGCACGCTGGGGCGGTCGCCGATGCGGGCCTTCTGGCGGGTGGCGCTGCCGATGGCGCGGCCGGCGATCGCCGGGGGCGCACTGCTGGCGATCATGGAGACGATCGCGGATTTCGGCACCGTGGCCTTCTTCAACGTCCAGACCTTCGCCACCGGCATCTACCAGGCGTGGTTCAGCCTGGGCGACCGCGCCGCGGCCTCGCAGCTGGCGCTGTGCCTGCTGGCCTTCGCGCTGCTTCTGGCGGGGCTGGAGCGCGCCAGCCGCGGGCGCGCGCGCACCGCCGGCGGCGGCGGCAGCTTCGAGACCATGGAGCGCCCGGCATTGCGTGGCCTGAAAGGTTGGGGCGCGTTCGCGATCTGCTTTTTGCCGGTGTTCCTGGGCTTCATCATCCCGGTCATCATGCTGGGGGTGATGGCGGTGGGATCGGGGCAGGACCTGCTGTCGCCGCGCTATCTCGGCTTCATGTCGAATTCCCTGACGCTGGCCAGTGTCGCCGCTGTGCTGACGGTGGCGGGCGCGATCCTCGTGGGGTTTCGCGCCCGAACGCGGCCGGGGCGTGCGTCGAAATGGCTGGTGGTGGGCGCGGGGCTTGGCTATGCGGTGCCCGGCGGCGTGATTGCCGTGGGTCTGATGGTGCCGATGGCGGCCTTCGACAACGCGGTCGACGCGTTCATGCGCGGCACGTTCGGGATCAGCACCGGGCTTTTGCTGACAGGGTCGATCTGGCTGATGGTGCTGGCCTACGTGGTGCGGTTCATGGCCGCCGCCCTCAACGCCTATGACAGCGGCATGGCGACGGTGCCCGGGCATCTCGACGCGATCGGGCGGTCGCTGGGGCAGCCGGGGCCGAAACTGCTGACGCGGGTGCATCTGCCGGTGGCACGCACATCGGTGCTGACGGCGCTGCTGATCGTCTTCGTCGACGTGATGAAGGAGCTGCCCGCGACGCTGATCCTGCACCCGTTCGATTTCCAGACCCTTGCGGTGCAGGCGCATCGGCTGGCCGCCGACGAGAGGCTGGCCGAGGCCGCGGTGCCGTCGCTGGTGCTGGTGGCTTTCGGCCTCATCCCGGTGCTGGTGCTTTGCCGCACGCTGGGGCGCCAGGGCGCGGGGCAGGGCGCGGCAAAGCTTGGATCGGCGATCTCGCCCGGCTAGGGATCAGTTTTCGGGGCGGTTCATGCTGAACGTCTCGCGGATCACCGAGTAATCCATGTAGCCAAGCCGCGTCAGCGGGTTGAAGCGCGTGACGTCGAACCGCCCGTCGACAAGGCAATCGTCGCGCATGTGCACGCCGGTCACCTCGCCGAAGACCACGAAATTCGCCTCGCCCGGCAATTGCACGATCTGCGTCAGCCTGCATTCGAGGCTGGCGGGCGCGGCGGCGACGCGCGAACAGGCGACCGTGTCGCACTCGGCCTTTTCGATGCCGGCATCGGCGAACTCGTCGATCTCGCGCCCCCATGGGCCGGAACTGCGGTTCATCGCATCGCGCAGCGCCTCGCTGACGATATTGACGCAGAACACGCCCGTTTGCCGGATGTTGGCGACGCTGTCCTTGGTGCCGTCGCGGTCGGGCTTGGCCGAGGTCGAGGCGAACATCACCTGCGGCGGCACGTAGGCGACCGCGTTGAAGAACGAATAGGGCGCGAGGTTGTCTTGGCCGTCGGCGTCGCGCGTCGAGATCCAGCCGATGGGCCGGGGCGTGACGATGGCGTTGAAGGGATTGTGCGGCAGGCCGTGGCCGTCCTCGGGTTTGTAGAACATCGGCGACACTCCTGAAGTCATGCGGTTTGTGTCAGCCGTAACGCCGTGCTACGCGCCATGCCAGTCGATTTTCGCGAAGGCAGGTCGCGCCATGTTCGAATTGCGGCCCGAGGGCCCCGGGGACCGGTGGGAGGTCGAGGCGCTTTACGATCTGTGCTTTGCCCCCGGGCGCGAGGCCCTGTCATCCTATCGTCTGCGCAACGACGTCTCGCCGGTGAACGATCTGTGCCTCGTGGCGGTCGATGACGGGGCGATCGCCGGCGCGATCCGGTTCTGGCCGGTGCGCATCGGACAGGCGCAGGCATTGCTGCTGGGGCCGATCGCGGTACATCCCACCCATCAGGGCGAGGGGATCGGGGCGTGGCTGATCCGCGAGGGGATCGAGCGCGCGCGGGCGGATGGCTGGAAGCGGATGCTGCTTGTGGGCGACGCGCCCTATTACGGGCGCTTCGGCTTTGCGCGTCTCGACCGCGTGACGATGCCGCCGCCGACCAATCCCGACCGCGTGTTGGGGCTGGCCTTGAAACCCGGCGCGTGGGATCATGTCGAGGGACAGGTGACGCGGGCCGCTTGAAATCGCGGCCCGGCGCCCGCAGTTTTGACAGGTCGGGTTCACAACGGATGCGGGGCGATACGATGGAAATCCTGGGCCGACCGATAGACCAGGCCACGACCGAGGCACGGCTTGATGCGCTGGTGCGGCGCAATGCGCGCGCCGGGAACGCGGCGATGGATGTGCTCAACCTCATCGGCGGTCAGGCCGAGGACCTGCTCGACCGCTTGCCCCCAAGCGTGCGGATGCGGCTCAATTCCACGACCGAGTCGGCGCTGCGACAGGCCGCCGAGGCCGCGCATCGCTCGCGCGACGTGGTGGGCGACGGCCCGGCTTGGCGGGTGCAGGCGCTGACCACGATGATGGGGGCCGCGGGCGGCATGGGCGGGCTGCCCACGGCGCTTGCCGAATTGCCGGCCACCACCACGATCCTGTTGCGCGCGATCCAGGATGTCGCGCTGGATCACGGTTTTGATCCGACGGACCCGTCGGTTCGGTTCGGTTCGGTCGAGGTGTTCGGCGCCGCCGGTCCGCTGGCCGATGATGACGGCGTCGATCTGGGCTTCATCGGCGCGCGGATGACGCTGACCGGGGCGGCGATGCGGACGCTGATCGCGCGCGTGGCGCCCCGCCTTGCGACGGTCCTGGGCCAGAAGCTTGCGGCGCAGACCGTGCCGGTGCTTGGCGCCGCAGCGGGGGCGGGCATCAATTACGCCTACACCCGCTATTACCAGGACATGGCGCATGTGCATTTCGGCCTGCACAGGCTGGCGATCGACGCGGGTCGCGATCCGCGGGACATGATGCTGGCCTTTCGCGAGCGGGCCGGGCAGGTCAAGGGCTGATCGGCGCGCGGGGCGTGGCGATACGCCTTGTTCAGGACCGCCAGAAGGTCGGCACCAGCAGCACGATCACCGCGAGGATTTCCAGCCGCCCCAGAAGCATCGCGAAGATCATCAGCGCCTTGGCGGCCTCTGGAAACGCCATGACCGACCCGGTCGGGCCGACACGCTCGCCGAAGGCCGGGCCGATGTTGAAGATTGCCGTCCATGCCCCGGTGATCGATTCCCGCACCGTCAGACCGGTCAATTCGAGCGCGACAGAGAAAAACCCCAGCGACAGAACGTAGCAGGTGAACAGAAGCATCACCGATTGCAGCACGTCGTCCTCGACGCGGCGCCCGTCATGGCGCAGGACCATGACGCTGGAGGGATGAAAGATCCGCCGCGCCTGCTGGCCGAGCGCGCGCAGCATGAGCTGGTAGCGGAAGATCTTGATCGAGCACCCGGTCGAGCCGGTGCAGCCGCCGATCGCACCCACGGCGATCAGGATCACGAAGGGAAACGAGCCCCAGGCGGTCACATCCGCAGACCCGTAGCCCGTGCCCGAGAAGAACGAGACCATGTTGAAGATCCGCGCGCGCACGCTTGCCTCGTCGAAGCGGCCATTGACCGCGAAATCGTAGATCACGGCGAGGGCGATCGCGTAGAAGATCCAGCGCAGATAGGTCTGCACCTGGCTGTCATGCAGGATCGGGCGAATGTGGCCCTGCACGCCCTGCATCATCCGCACAAAGGGCAGCGAGGCGAGGATCATGAACACCACGCAGGCATATTGCGGCGCGCCGGGGAACGCGCCGAAGGACTGGTCGGAACTGGAAAACCCCCCGGTGGAGATCGTGGTCAATGCATGAACCGTGGCGTCGAACGCCCCCATGCCCAGCAACAGGTACGAGACGATGCAGATCACCGTCAGGCCGAGATAGACGTTGATGACCCCCTTGGAGATGTCGATGGTGCGCGGCATGGCCTTGCCGAAGGTGTCGAAGCCCTCGGTGCGAAAGAACTGCATGCCGCCGACGCGCATCTCGGGCAGAAAGACCAGCGCCACGATGACGATCCCAAGACCGCCCAGCCATTGCAGGATTCCGCGCCACAGCAACAGCCCCTTGGGCAATTCGTCGAGCCCGGCGATGACGGTCGTGCCGGTGGTCGTCACGCCGGACATGGATTCGAAAAACGCGTCGATGAAGCCCAACTGCGTGGCCCCCAGCATGAAGGGCAGCGTCCCGAAGAGCGGCAGCACCACCCAGGCCAGCGTGGTCACCAGAAAGGTCTGCTGGATGGTCAGCCCCTTGCCGGTCGCATTCCGGCAGGCCAGCGCCACGAGCAGACCGACGAGGCAGGTCATTATCATGCTTTCCAGAAAGACCGGCCACTGGCCGCGCCCCTCGGCGATATCGACGAGCAGCGGAACAGCCATGGTCGCCCCCATGGCCGTGAGCATCAGCCCAACCAGATATCCTGCGGGTCGCACATCGAACATGGCGCGAACCGTTGGGCCGGCGTCACGAGACTGTCAAGCGCGTTGACGCGCGGTCGGCAGGCAACCGGCTCAATCGGTCAGGAGATCCTCGAAGACGAAGGCCGGGATGTCGGCCCGCGTCAATCCCATCGCGGCCAGTTGCCGGTCGGTCATGGCGTGCAGCCGGGCCATGCTGGACAGCCTGTGCCGGCTGAGCATGTAGGCGTTCATGCCCGGCGCGCGCTCTGTCATAAAAAGGTCCAGGTCGCGCCGCCAATCATGCGGCAGAAGATGGATGTGCATCTCTGGTTCGGTCATCGGGTCCCCTCTTCCTTCGGGTGAACGGGCCCCTCCCACATGGAAACGGTAACGCATCGCGGTGCGAAAACCATGGCGCACGTCACATCTGTCGCGACGTGTTGCTGCATTGCAGCATGAACACGGCCCCGCCGGAACATGTCCGGCGGGGCCGATATGCCTGACGCAGCCTCGGGTCAGGCGTAAAAGAGATCGCGGAAGACGTGAACGGCGATCTGGTCGCGGCGGATGCCTATGCGGACCAGTTCCGCGTCGCTTTTCGCCTCGAGCGCCTCGATCTCGTCGCGGCGTGACCGGATGCGCATATGCGTCTCGAAACGCCGCTCTAGGGTCGCGGCGAACCGTTGCCAAGCGTCGCGCAGGGGCGACGTGATGGTGTTTGTGGTGGATGTCGCCATTTGGAAACCTCACTTTCGGTGTGAACGTTTCCTCCCCTAGTCAAAAATGGCCCGAAGGCATCGACGGGACCAGCGCCGATTGAGAAAGGCCGGGTTGCGCGTGGCGCATCCCGGCCCCTGAGATCATTGCGACGTGTCGCCCTTGGCGTCGGATTTCGGCATCGCGGGCGGGTTGGACGGCGCCCGTGTGCGCTTGGGCTGTTCTTGCGTTGCCGCCTTCTCAGGCGCGTCCTGTCCGGTTTGCGGCTTGGCAGCCGGCGTTTCCGGCTTCGGCGTTGCGGCGTCCTGCGGTTTGGCGGCGGTCTCGGGCGCCTCGGCGGGCGTTTTCGCAGCGCTCTCGCCCGGTGTCGTCTCGCCTGCCGCATCGGTATCTGCGGGGATCGCCTTGGCCGGTGCCGCCTTGGGCTGCGCGGACTTCGGCGCGGCGCCGGTCGCCGTGTCGGCCGGTTTCGCAGCCGGCGCCGTCTTGGCGGCGGCCTTCGGTGCGGCGGCTTTCGTCGCGGGCTTTGCCGCGGGCGCGGCTGTACCCTTGGCCGCGGGCGCGGCTGTGCCCTTGGCCGCGGGCGCGGCGCTGGCGACCTTGGCCGGTGCGTCGGGCTTCGGCGTCGCGGCGGGCTGGGTTGCCGGTTTCCCGGCCGGTTTGGCCGCTTCGGTCTTGGCCGGCGCGGGCGTGTCCGAGACGGCCTTCCCGGCCTCGGCCGGTGCCTTGGTCTTGGGTGCTTCGGCCTTGGGTGCGGCTGCGGGTTGTTCGGCCTTCGGCTTTGCGGCGCGCTTTGCCGCCGGGGTCGGCGTTTTCGCCGCCGGCGTTGCGCTGTCTGCCTCGGCATACTTGGTCGTTATGCACGAGGGCAGGGGGCTGGCGCGCAGCGCGGCAAGCCCGA
This sequence comes from Roseovarius sp. D22-M7, assembly GCF_037083785.1. Lineage (NCBI taxonomy): Bacteria > Pseudomonadati > Pseudomonadota > Alphaproteobacteria > Rhodobacterales > Roseobacteraceae > Roseovarius > Roseovarius sp. D22-M7. The sequence continues at coordinate 8,495 of NZ_JBAPKY010000006.1, read as the reverse complement.
ACACGCGCGCCATGCGCATGTTGTTCTCGATCATGTAGCCGGTGAAACGGATCCCGGCAGCGGAAAGTTTGAGCGGCAGGTCGGGTGAAAGCATCCTTGGTTTCCTTTTCAGACGCATCCGCCCTTCCAAATGTCACGAGGGCGGCAGAACATAATTCCGTACGCTGCATTGCAGCAAAGTGCGCCGAGGTCAAATCACGATTGCCCCGGCGCGCCGCTTTCCGCCTGAAACATGTACGCGATGCCCGTTTGCGGCGCTTACCGCCCGGCCATCAGCGTCTGGAAGATCCGCGGGTCGAGGCTTTCGGCCGCGAAGGTGTCGCCCTCGGTCAGGATGCTGACCGCGTCGTGGCTGTGCAGGCTTTCCTGGTGGCTGGCGATGACGCGGAAGTCGCCGATCCGCGGATCGGCCAGCAACTGCGCGCAGAAGAGCCGCGCAGCATCCTCGACGAAGATCGGATTGGCGGCGTTGAGTTCCGCGAAGGCCTGCTCGTCCTCGCGCTTGACCATGACCTGCGTCTCGGTGGGCACGGCGCGGCGGCACGCCTCAATCAGGTCCTCGAACCACAGGCAGTCCGGGCCGATCAGCTCGACCGAGATCCGGGCGACGGAACGCTGCGAATGCGGCGTCGCGAGCTGTCCGCGCGCCGACCGGGCGTGTTCGCTGAGCTCCAGCGAGCAGGGGCAGGTCGAGGAATAGACGTAATCGAGATGCATGAACCGGCGCGTCACCCCGTCCTGTTGCACCAGTTCGAGCGCGATGTCGTAATACTGGTAACCTTCGAGGTCCGAGCGCAGCGAGCGCACCTTGGCGGGATAGGACAGCCGCATCTGCAGCCGGGCGTCGGGCGAGTCGAGATCGGTGATGTAATCTGCGAGCGCGGCCTCCATCACGTCGAGGCTGAAGGTCTTCTGCGCATGCTTGTAGAAGCTGCGCATGATCCGCGACATGTTGATACCCTTCTTGCCGGCCTCGAGGCTGACAGTGCCGGTCACCGAGGTTTCCAGCGTCAGGTCGCCGTTGTCGCGGGTGTGATAGGCGATCGGCAGGCGGAAATTGGAGATACCCACATGCTGCAGGTGCTGCCGCGTGCCGCGGATCAGCGAGGCGGGGCCGTTCTGCAGATCGGGCAGGGTGGCGCGATAGCCGTCCGTCACCTCGAAATCGTCGGGATAGTCGCGCGACAGCGCCGGGTAGTTCGACAGCGCATCCCCCCCGACAAGCCGTGCGATCGCCGGGTCGAGATCGGCCACTTCCTCAGGGCTGGCCGTGCGGGCCCAGTTGCGCAGCAGGTCCAGCGCCTCTTTCGCCGCGTCGCGATCCGGTGTCATTTCGGGCGGATGCATGTTCATCGCGATGTCCCTTTCAATTCGCCTTGCCGCATACATAAGTCAGTTGCGCGAAATTTCCCAATATCGATCAAAGTCGGGGATATGCGCCCGGGCGGATCCGCGCCGATGGGGGTCATGTGTGCTAAAGCGCCGCATCGAGGGCCTGTTGCAGATCGGCGACCAGATCGTCGGGATCCTCCAGCCCGACGCTAAGCCGCACGAGGCCCGGGGTGATCCCCAGCGATGCCTGACGCTCGGGCGAGAGACGTTGATGGGTGGTGGTCGCGGGATGGGTGGCGATGGATTTCGCATCGCCGAGATTGTTCGAGATGATGACGATATCCAAAGCGTTGAGAAACCGGAACGCCGCCGCCTGCCCGCCGGCCAGATCGAGCGCCAAGATGGTGCCGCCCGGCCCCATCTGGCGTCTGACCAGATCGTGTTGCGGATGCGCCGGCAGGCCGGGGTAGATCAGCCGCGCAAGCGCGGTGTGACCGTCGAGCGCCGCGGCGATGGTCGCAGCGCTGTCGGTTTGTGCACGGACCCGAAGATCGAGCGTTTCCAGACCCTTGAGCATCACCCACGCGTTGAACGGCGACAGCGAGCCGCCGGTATGTTTCATGTAAGGTTCGACCGTGCCGCGGATGAACTCGCGCGTGCCGAGGATCACCCCACCCAGCGTCCGCCCCTGGCCGTCGATATGCTTGGTCGCGGAATAGATCACCACATCCGCGCCCTGGTCGATGGCGCGCGAAAAGACCGGCGTGGCGAAGACGTTGTCGACGATCACCGTGGCGCCCGCCGCGTGGGCAATCTCCGCGACCGCCGCGATGTCGACCACGTCCAGCGTGGGGTTCGAGATCGTCTCGAAGAACACCGCGCGGGTGTCGGGACGGATCGCCGCGCGCCATTGGTCCAGATCCGTGCCGTCGACGAACGTCACCTCGACGCCGAACCGCGTCAGGACCTCTTCCAGCACGTAGAGACACGAACCGAACAGCGCCCGCGCCGAGACCACGTGATCGCCGGCGCGCAGCATCGAGGTCAGCGCGCCCGAGACTGCCGCCATGCCGCTGGCGGTGGCGAAGGCATCCTCGGCGCCCTCGATGCCGGCGATGCGGGTCTCGAACATGGCGACGGTCGGATTGCCGTAGCGGGCATAGATGTATTCGTCCGCGCCCGCCTTCTCGAAGCGGGCCTGCGCCGCCTCGGCGGTGTCGTAGACAAAGCCTTGGGTCAGGAACAGCGCCTCGCTGACCTCGCCCCACTGGCTGCGCCGCGTGCCGCCATGCACCTGGCGCGTGCGGCTTTTCCAACTTTCGGTCATGTTCGTCCTCCGGGCCCTCGTGCCCATAAAAAAAGCCCCGTTCCGGCCAAGCGAAAGGGGGCTTTCTCCTGACCTCTTTAGCGGAAATGTTTAACGTGGCCCGCAATCCGGCAACAAATCACCACAGGGTCAAATAATCCTGTTGCGTCATCGGCGTCAACACCGTCACGGAGGTTTAACCGGACTGTCACCGGATCGAAATATGTCTCCTCTAAGTCTGCGCACAAGATGTAGTAGGGGACGGCCAATGCCAGTGATTCATGTCAATGCCGGGCGGGATGGACCTGAATTGCATGATCCGACCTGCGCGCCGGGGACGCATCTGCCCGATCTTCTGAGTGGCGACGGCCCGGTGATCGTGATGGTGCACGGCTTCAAATACGCCCCCGGACATCCGCGCGAATGTCCACATCAACAGATCCTGTCGCTTAATCCGACGCTCGCCTCGTTCAAGGTGGTCAGCTGGCCGCGCGGTCTCGGCTTCGGGGGCGGCGCGCCGGATGAGGGGCTCGGCATCGGCTTTGGCTGGCAGGCGCGCGGCACGCTGCGGCAGGCCTATGCCGAGGCCGCGCGTGCCGGGCAGCGGCTGGCGCAGCTGATCGCGATGATCCGCCGCATCGCGCCCGACCGGCCCGTGCATGCGGTTGCGCATTCGCTTGGCGCTCGCGTGGTGCTGCAGGCCTTGCCGCATCTGCCGGCGGGTGCCGTCTCGCGGCTGATCCTGCTCGCCGGGGCCGAGTTCGGGGGCCGTGCGGCGGCCGCACTCGAGACGCCTGCGGGGCGCTGTGCCGAGGTCATCAACGTTACCAGCCGCGAGAACGACCTTTTCGACTTCCTGCTGGAATGCCTGATTCCGCCGCCCGCGCGCGGCAATCGCAGCCTCGGGCTGGCGCTGCCGCCGGGGGCGAACGTGCTCAACCTGCAGATGGATCATCCCGACACGCTGACCGCGCTGCGCGTCAACGGCTTCGAGATTGCGGCCCCGGTGACGCGGATCTGTCACTGGTCGCCCTACACGCGGCCGGGCGTGCTGGCGCTGTATGACCGGCTGTTGCGCGACGCCGCGCGGATGCCGCTGGCGCAGTTGCGCGCCGCCATGCCCGACCGCCCGACGCCGCGCTGGTCGCGGCTTTTGCCGCGGCAGGTGTTCGCGCCCGGCCCGTCGGCGGGTGTCCGGCCCGGAATGTGAGGCCGTCGCGGCCCGTCCCTCTCACACGGGGGTGCCTGATCTCACACGGGCGTGCCTGTGCGCGATGAATTAGCCCCTACAGGTCGCGCGCGATTTCCGCTATGACAACGGGGATGCCGCAACGCAGCGAGGACGAGGCCGGATGACCAGGAACGCAAAGCCCATCAACCTTGCCCTGCAGGGTGGCGGGGCGCATGGCGCCTTCACGTGGGGCGTGCTCGATTACCTGCTCGAGGATGGGCGCCTGCGGATCGCGGGCATCTCGGGTACCTCGGCGGGGGCGATGAATGCGGTGGCGCTGGCTGATGGCCATACCCGCGGCGGCCCCGACGGGGCGCGCGAGGCGCTCGAGAATTTCTGGGCCGCCATGAGCCGCAGCGCACAGCACACCCCCCTGCAACGCACGCCCGTGGACCGGATCAGCGGCAACTGGGGCCTCGAGAACAACCCCTTCTATCATTTCATGAACGCCCTGACCGGGATCGCGTCTCCCTATCAGCTCAACCCGATGGACATAAATCCGTTGCGCGACCTGGTCGAGGAAAGCATCGATTTCGAGATGGTGCGCAAATGCAGCGCCTTCGAGCTTTTCGTCTCGGCCACAAATGTCGAGACCGGGCGCGTCAAGGTCTTCCCGCGCGAGCACCTGACCGCCGACATGGTCATGGCCTCGGCCTGCCTGCCGCATCTCTACCGCGCGGTCGAGATCGACGGCGTACCCTACTGGGATGGCGGCTACATGGGCAACCCGGCGCTGTTCCCGCTATACGGCAAGACCGGCACCGACGATATCGCCGTCATCCAGATCAACCCGATCGAGCGCAAGGGCACGCCGCGCACCGCGCAGGACATCGAGAACCGGCTCAACGAGATCGCCTTCAATTCCAGCCTGCTGAAAGAGTTGCGCGCCATCGATTTCGTCGACCGGCTGATCCGCCAGGGCAAGCTCTCGCCGGGGCATTACCGCCCCGTCAAGGTTCACCTGATCGAGAACGAGGATGCGCTGAAGCCGATGGGCGTGTCGTCGAAGATGAACGTCGAATGGGCCTTCCTGACCCGGCTACGCGATATCGGGCGCGAGACGGCGGCGACCTGGCTGTCACGGCATCACGACCGGATCGGTGTCGAGAGCACCGTGGATCTGCGCGCCATGTTCCAGGGCATCGGCGCCGAGCATCAGGGCTGACACCGCAGCGGGTCCAACGGCCGGCATGGTCGAAAAGCCTCACCGTGGCCCGCATTGTGCGATTTCATTGGCGACGTCCGGCGTAGACCTGCTAACCTCGGCGTGAAAATGCGGGGCAATGAGGGGCACATGAGCAGCACACCCGACATCACCGACAGCCTGCGTGCGCAGATCATCGCGCGACCGGATATCATCCTGGGGGATCAGGACCTCATGCGCGCGCTGGTCGCCGGAAACGAGCGCGCCATGGGCGAGAATATCGTCGACCTGCGCGGCATCGCGATGGATCGGCTCGAGGCGCGGCTCGACCGGCTGGAGGACACGCATCGCTCGGTCATCGGGGCGGCCTATGAAAACCTGTCGGGCATGCATCAGGTGCACCGCGCCATCCTGCGCATGCTCGACCCTCTGGATTTCGGGCATTTCCTGCGCGATCTGGGCGGCGACGTGGCGCATATCCTGCGCGTGGATCGCGTGCGGCTGGTGCTCGAATCCGCACAACGGGACGGCGATGCGGCGATGGCGGCCGCGGGCGATGTGCTTTCGGTGGCAGAGCCCGGATTCATCAAGTGCTATCTGACCGGGCAGCGCGACGCGGAGGCGCGTCAGGTGACCCTGCGGCAGATCCACGGCGGCGAGGCGCGCATCCATGGCGACGACACCGGGCATCTGCGTTCCGAGGCGTGTCTGCTGCTGGATCTGGGCGAGAATCGCCTGCCCGGCCTGCTGGTCATGGGCTCCAAGGATGCCGAGCAGTTCACCCCCCAGCAGGGCACCGATCTTCTGGCCTTCTTCGCCGGCGTGTTCGAGCGCAGCATGCGCCGCTGGCTGGCATGATCTCGGCGGCGGCCCGCGACGCCCTGCAGGGCTGGCTCGCCGCGCAAGAGGCCCTGCACGGCGCGTCCGAGAACACGATCGAGGCTTACGGGCAGGATGTCGCCGGGTTCCTTGCCTTCATGACCGAACATCACGGTCAGATGCAGGGGCTCGGGGCATTGGCGCGGGTCGAGACCGCGGACATGCGCGCCTGGATGGCCTTTACCCGGTCGCACGGGGTGGGCGCGCGGTCGCTGGCGCGCAAGCTGTCCGCGGTCAAGGGCTTCTACCGCTGGCTGGCCGAGCGCGAGGGGTTCGAACCGACGGCGGTGCTGTCGATCCGGGCGCCGAAATTCCAGCCCAAGCTGCCGCGCCCTCTGTCGCCTCAGGCCGCGCGCGAGGTGATCGAGACGCTGGAGATGCAATCCGCGACACCGTGGATTTGCGCGCGGGATCAAGCGGTTGTGACGCTGCTTTACGGCTGCGGGCTGCGCATATCAGAGGCTTTGGGCCTGACCGGCGCGGTGCTGCCGATGGCCGATATGCTGCGCATCACCGGCAAGGGCGGCAAGGAACGGCTGGTGCCGGTGATCGACCCCGCGCGCGACGCGGTGGCGCGCTATGCCGATGTGTGCCCCTATGAAATCACCCCGCGCGGGCCGCTGTTTTACGGGGCGCGGGGCGGGGCGCTTGGGGCGCGGGCGGTGCAGAAGGTGGTCGAGCGGACGCGCGCGCAGCTTGGCCTGCCGGCGACGGCGACGCCGCACGCGATGCGCCACAGTTTCGCGACGCATCTGCTGACCGCGGGCGGCGATCTGCGGGCGATCCAGGACCTGCTGGGGCATGCGTCGCTGTCGACCACGCAGGCCTATACCGGCGTCGATACCGCGCGGTTGATGGAGGTTTACGCGCGGGCGCATCCGCAGGGCGGCGGCTGACGGCGTACGGTGGCGCAGCCCCGCGTTAACCGTCGCACGGCTATTCCATGCGTGACGACCCCGGATATCGGAAAGAAAGTGTCCGAATGTTGAAATAATATTGCGGATCAGGCGTTTGAGGTATAACTTTCCCCCGATATGGAATCGGAGAGCCCATGCCCCTGACACGTCTGGACGAAATTGACCGCAAGATCCTGGCCGAGCTTCAGGCGGACGGCCGGATGACCAATGTCGAACTGGCCCGACGGGTGGGAATCTCTGCGCCGCCCTGCCTGCGGCGGGTGCGCACGCTGGAAGAACAGGGCTATATCCGCGGGTATCACGCGAAGGTGGATGCGCGGGAGTTGGGATTCGAGGTGCAGGTGTTTGCCATGGTGGGGCTGCAAAGCCAGGCCGAGGCGGATCTGTCGGCGTTCGAGGCGCGTTGCCGGGCGTGGCCGCTGGTGCGCGAGTGCCACATGCTGAACGGCGAGGTGGACTTCATCCTCAAATGCGTGGCCCCTGACCTGTTGACTTTCCAGCGTTTTCTGACCGAGGAGCTGACCGCGGCCAGGAACGTGGGCAGCGTCAAGACCTCGCTGGTCATCCGCGGGGCCAAGGACGAGCCGGGCGTGCCCTTCGACGTGCTCGAATCCCGTCTGGGCCAATCCGCCTGATCCCCCGCGATCCGGGTGTACAGGGTGTACGTTGCGTACGCGGGTTGTGTACGCAGTCCAATATGGCCTAGTCCGCCCGTTTATTGGCCTTGCGCTCCCGTACGCGACGGGTGCTCCGGAGGTCTGTAGACAGCCCGAAGCGGCTATATCCTAAGATATCTCGGGTCGATGAAAGCAGACGTTCAAAACTTTGGCCGCGACTGACTGCAACGCGGGACAGGGACGAAACCGCTCTCGCGGTATGGGCGCTTGCGGCGAGTGTAGCGCGCTGATCGCGGTGGTGGGATTTGGTGGATGGGCGCACCTGTCGGACGATTGGGACCTTCTCAATCAGATGACAGGAGGTTTCCATGTCCGATCAACATGTTCCCGCTTTGCGCCGGCGGTTTCTCGAAGATATGCAGATCAAGGGGCTGCAGCCGAAGACGCAGACGATGTATCTGCGAGCGATGCGTGACTTCACCCGGTTTCTGGGCCATTCGCCCGATACCGCGACCCCGGAGGAGCTGCGCGCGTTTCAGCTCGACATGAAGGAGCGCGGCATCGGCGCGCCGACCTTCAACAACCGGCTAACGGTTCTGAGCTTCTTTTTTGCAACGACGTGTCCGCGACCCGAGATGAAGCGCCACATGCGTTATCAGCGTCTGGCGAAGAAGATCCCGGTGGTGCTGAGTGCCGAGGAGGTCACCCGCATTCTCGAAGTCGCCCCTGGGCCCGGCCTCAAGTACCGGGCCGCCTTCAGCGTGGCCTATGGCGGCGGCCTTCGGGCCAGCGAAGTGACCCACCTCCGTGTGCCCGACATCGACAGCGACCGGATGCTGATCCGGGTCGATCAGGGAAAGGGCCGCAAGGATCGTCATGTGATGCTGTCGCCCAGCCTGCTTGAACTTCTGCGCGACTATTACCGCGAAGCCCGGCCCGCGGGCTGGCTCTTTCCCGCCCGCAACAGGATCGATCCGATCTCGACCCGGCAGTTCAACCGCGCGTTTGGGGCGGCTTGCGACTTTGCCGAGATCAAGAAGAAGGTGTCCCCTCACACACTGCGGCACAG